>JACNLB010000128.1:7624-9595 GCA_014381755.1 Fidelibacterota bacterium
TTTCGTTCCAATAACCCGTGACAACGAAGGTACTGACTGATGCAACAGTCGTAACAGCTCCAGTTTGGAAATCAGCCGGAACTGTACCATCAATTACAATATCTTTGAAATCAGAAATATTTTTACCAGTCGGAACTGAAAAGTCTGTCATTGCATTTCCTGCTGCATCGGATAGAGTACCAGCAGATAATGCGATTGTTTTTACTTCAAGATCGGAGCTTGCATCATCACTTTGAACTGTATAAGTACCTGAAGCAGTCAAAGCACTACTAATTGAAGAAATGGTAACAGTCTGATCGGTTCCTCCTGTTTCAAGAGTAACGACCAAATTTCCACCTGATAATGTTACAGGCTCATAAAAGCTAACTGTAACATTCACAGTTTCGCCAACACTATAAGATCCATCATTGTCTGACGAAGTAACTTTTGTTATTGTCGGTAATATTCCGTCTATTGCAATAGCATGAGCTGAAGCCAGGGTTGTTGCAGGAGTAAAATTCGTCAAAGCATTTGGATTGTTTTCCACAACATCTGTTAATGATGCTCCAGATCCTAATGCTATACTTCCGATAGTTAGATCGGACGTAGTATCTCCTTCTTGAACTGTATACGTAGCAGTTGCTGAATTAGAATTGGTGAATGTAGACACATTTAATGTTTGGTCTGTCCCTTCAAAATCAAATATAAGATCAAGAGTTCCTCCTGATAATGTGACAGATTCATCAAACTGCATGGTAATATTAATATCATCACCAGCTTTATAAGTGCCATCTGCTGTCGTTGAGGTTACAGCAGTAATAGTTGGGCGAGTAGCTTCAATAACAATATCAGATGCGTCATCTAAATTTCCACCCGCCGGAATCGATGGTGCTGCATCTAATGCATTTCCAGCTGCATCAGTAATTGACCCTCCTGTCACTGCAACTGTTGACACAGACAAGTCTGAACTAGAATGCCCTTCTTCGACTGTATATGTAAAGACAATTGAACTTTCACTTGATATAGATCCATTGGAAGCGGTTCCATCACTATCACCGGTCTCGAGAGTAATATCTAAACTACCAGCACTCAATGTGACATTTTCCGCAGCTCCGCCTATACCATTAATAATATTAATTTTTATTCCAATGTCGGATCCTATTCCATACGTCCCATCGCTCGTATTATTATTTATGATCGACCCAATGACTGGTGCGGTGGTTTCAAGTACAATTGCATGTCCATTCGATAAATCCGTCGCAACAGCAAATGAAGACATTGCATTACCCGCAGCATCTGATAAAGTACCACCACCTGTTACTGTGATTCCATCGACAGAAAGGTCACTTGAAACATCTCCCGCATTAACAGTATATGTACCCACAGCTGTAGTTGTTGAAACAATATCAGAAGCAGCAATTGTTAATGTATTATCTGTATCTCCTGTTTCGAGAGTAATTTGTAAATCTCCAGTATTTAATGTAACAGTTTCAGAAAAATTCACTGTAATATTTATTGTTTCACCCTCGCTGTAACTTGCATCAGGAGATGAGGACGTCACACTGGAGATAGTTGGCCTCACACCATCAATTTCCAAGGAAACACCATCTTCTATATTTGTAGTAAAAGAACTGACCGGCATTGTTAAAGAATTAGCTGTGTTTAAAGTGGATGTAGAATATGTTTTATCATAAAGTGTCCCGCTGCTCATAGTGATTTGGGAAACAGAGAGATTTGCAACATCATCCCCTTCTTGAACTGTATATGAACCTGACCATTCAGTTGCATAACTTGAGCTTACAGACCAATTATCAGATGAAGTTGTCGCCGTTGCAGTATTCGTCGTATTAAATGTTGCTGTTAAACTACCGCTTACAGGGATTACATAATCATCAAAGGATATTTTAAAAGCTATATCATCACCAATCTTATACGTTCCGGCCGATTCTGAACTTGATAAACTTGATATAGATGGATTTGTGAGATCAACAC
>JACNLB010000128.1:10246-11420 GCA_014381755.1 Fidelibacterota bacterium
GTTGTATGTGAATTCATATAGCCAGTTTTTTGATAAGAGCCATTATTCGTAACTGCAGTTGTAATATCGTCTCCATTTGCACTAAACAGATAGGATGTCAGTAAAAAAATACTGATAAAAGAATAATTAATTTTTGAATATACTTTCATTTCCGAGGTAGGCAATATTTTAGAGGTTAAACCCAAGCATGATCAGCCCATCCACCCAACTGACAAAGTCCAATGCATTATTTTTGTCGTCAATCACATTAAAGGCTCCAGTGTAACGTATACCTCCACGTAATTCTAGAGTATTTCCAATGGCAAATCCATATGAGGATTCACCACTAATACCAAACGTACTTCCAACTAAACCTGTACCTATCTTGAGTTTTCCCGGACCTGCAGGAAAGGCCAATAGACCCATAGCTGTTATTCCGGAAAATTGTCCTCCTACAGGTAAATAATTCTCAAAACCAAAATTACCTACTTCTGCGCCAAACCTAAAACGTACACCCATCAATTGCATTAGTAATGGAAATTCAACACTTAACCGAAAATTAACCTGAGGATTATTATTATACGAATTGAGTACATGATTTACAAAACCGGGAGAAGCGCCTGAAATGTTCAAGGAATAACCCATACGTTTAGCCGTATCGGCTAATTCAGTTTCAGATAGATCTTCTTCTTCAAATTCACCCTCGTCTTCTTCATAAAATTCATCATCTTCGTAGTATTCTGATGTATCATCCTCATAGAATTCATCTTCATAGAACTCGTCATCTTCGTAGTATTCTGATGTATCTTCATCATAAAATTCATCATCCTCATAATATTCATCATCTTCTGCATATTCTTCTTCTTCATCGCCCCAGAAAACTTCAGTAGGATCTTCATAATCTTCATCCTGAGCGTTCAAGTTAGAAAATGGTATTATGAATAATATAAATGCAATCATCAACCATGATTGCTTGAACAAATAAAACGTTGTATTCGCAGAACATTTTCGCATAGTTACCTCAATACGATTTTCATTTTGGCGCAGTTAATTGGTTAACCCCTTACCTCTGGGGATATATTTCGACGGTATAATATAGAATTTGCAGTGAATGTGAATCAATCTCATAAATAAGTATATTATTATATATAATAATATAAAATATAAGCTTAAAACACAAAAGTGAGGTAAGACA
>JACNLB010000106.1:0-9362 GCA_014381755.1 Fidelibacterota bacterium
TTTATTTTTTATTCGCTTTTATTGAAATTAAGCGACACAGAATTGACACAATAACGTTTTCCGGTCGGTGTCGGACCGTCATTAAACACATGGCCTAAATGGGAATCACATTTGGCACACACAATTTCAATACGATTCATCCCCAGACTGTTATCTTCATTAAAATTAATTTTTCCTTCAGATATTGTTTCATAAAAACTAGGCCAACCACTTCCCGATTCGTATTTCGTTTTTGAACTGAAAAGATCATTCCCACAGGCAGCACACACATATGTCCCATTTTCTTTATGATTATAAAACTCACCCGTAAATGCCGCTTCAGTTCCTTTTTCCCTGAGGATACGATACTCCTCCTGCGTCAAACATGTTTGCCATTCTGATTCAGGTTTTTGGACTTTATCTGACATATTTTTTACTCCTTCATTTGTTTGAGAGACTAATATGTTTAGCCCTACAATGATAATAAGTATCTGCTTCATATAAATTCCTAATAAGAATATGGTTTAGCAAAAAGAAGTTTCCAACTACTCTGTTCATTAATACATTCTATCATAGTAAGAAAGTTCCCATGAAGTATTTACTTCCAATCTTTATACTAAATTTTGTAGTCTTCGCCGGCGAGGTTGATCAATATCTTGCCTGGAATCAACTGCCAAATGATGAATCTCATTATTTAAATAAGCTATTCAATGCAGAAATTCAAACTGCATTAGATGATATTAACAAGAATCATTCGGACTGCTCTTGTGAAGAAGCGGCGGGTAAAATTTTAAAACATTTTGGAATTGGGTTAAATACACCTTTAGAAAAAATGTTAAAGGAGACCGATGAAATTGATAAATATCCCACTAATAAAATACATATCAGCGAACGATATAAGAGAAGCATTTTCCGCAAAAATTTACCCTTTAAAAAAGGAGAAAAATTCCAAGATTATAGTTTAAATATTCAGATTGATGAAGTGGTGAATATTGGAGGCGTTTACATAGGGTTAGACAAATTAACCCATTTTACTGCATCGGGATATCTCTATTATAAGATTTACAAATTGGCTCTCGAACAACTTGATTCAGAAGAAGCGGCCAAACGAATGGCGATTTCCATGGGTATTTATGGAGAGAAAAATATATTAGGTAAAATTCCATCGGGCGTTTTTTCATTTGCCGATCTGGAAAGCAATTATCAGGGATTTCAATTTGCATTAAGTCTTTGCAAATCCGATTCAACCTATTTAAAGCGATCCGGAAAAGGATGGGAATTAGAAGGAGTATTTGATTTACGACACTATGTGAATCCTTTTTGGGATGAATCTTATAACACATCTTTTTATTATGATGGCCTGAATCTAACACTCGTGCCTAAATCCGAAGCTGTTTTACGAAATATTCCTCACTACTGCTTAAAGTTTCAATCAAAGCGGATTCAAAGTATTTTTGAATATTATGATAGAGTCGCTGATCCCAGTTATTCGGTTAACTATTTGAGGCATCTTATAGAAAAAGGTGAACTACCTGATCCAAGTCCATTCAATATTCGGACAATCTGCAAAGAATAAATTATGCTGTATTATCTAGTCAAATTAATGGCGATTACGGCCATAAAAACGTTTTTCAATAAAATTTCTGCAGAAAATGTTGAAAATATTTCTAAAGATATACCCGTCATATTTACAGCCAATCATCCCAACACAATGATGGATCCCATGATTATCGGTTACACATGTAAACGGAAACTTCATTTCTTTGCAAAAAGTACTCTTTTCAATAATCCTATTGCCGGTTGGTTATTGGGTAGAATGCAAATTATTCCTGTTTATCGTAAACAAGATGATCCAACTAAAATGGATCAAAATATTGAAGCATTTTCCCGTGGATTTGAGATTCTAAAACAAAACAAAGCGTTCCTCATTTTTCCGGAAGGAATTTCTACCGGAGACCGCAAATTGAGCCAAATAAAAACAGGGGCTGCTCGTATTGGCTTTGGAGCTGAAGTTGAACATAATTGGCAATTAGGAGCTCAAATCATCCCAGTAGGATTAAGTTATTCAGATAATGTCAAATTTCGTAGTGACGTATCTGCTCGGTATGGACAACCCATACGACTATCAGATTTCAGAAGCATTTTTGAACGAGATGAGAAAGAAGCTGTAAAAATAGTAACAGAACAGATTGAAACAGCTTTATCAAAACTAACCATTAATTTAGAAGATCTTGAAATGCAGGAGATCGTTGAAGCTCTGGAGACAATATATAAGCAAGAATTAGCCGTTGATTTGGGATTAGAAATTAAAGATAAGACCGACGATTTTTCTGTAACCAAAGGGCTTATCAATGCTGTGGAATGGTATTATGAGAATGAACCGTTACTTGTAGAAAAGTTTAAGGAAATGCTGCATCGATATCAGCGATTCCTGAACCGCTTACAAATAAAAGATGAATTCCTTGATCCATCGAGTAGCAGTGTATCATTTATGGAAAGGATTAAAGCAATTTCTTATCTTATCTTTATGTTTCCCATATACCTTTATGGTCTTATCAATAATGTAATTCCTTACAAATTCCCTCGTTGGTACGCACGCCATTTTGTAAAACACAAGTCAGAAGTTGCTCCATGGAAAATGGTATCTGGAATGATCATTTTTTTAATTTACTATCCAATCGAAATAATCATTTTTGCATCACTAACCGGTAGTTTCACGTTGACATTTCTGTATGCGTTATCGCTTATCCCAAGTGGGAATTTCGTTCTTCGGTATGTAGATCGAGTTCGAGATTACCGCCAACATTTACGATTTTTATCCGTTTTCTACCGAAAACGAACGTTGATTTATGATTTAATAAAACAGCGTACAGATATTATAGAATTTTTAAACACATGTAAAAAAGATTATATGTCAGCGGTTGGGCTCATTTCCTCTCAAAAGGATTCAAATAAATAATTGTGAAATCATTAGAAATAAAAAAAGACTACAATAAAAAGTTTTCCGATTTCAGCCATAGTAAACTGTTTCAAAAATTAGACCCTTCTTTACAAAAATTCATCCGATTGGCAGGTGAGTCTCAACGGTTAACATACCAGGAATTACTTCAAATAACAGAAATAGCCATCGATTTCAATATGTGGGGAGAACCATCCATTGAAGAACAATGGAATGCGTTAAGTAAAATTCATCACTCAAAAAATGGTAATACTAAAAAAGCTATTTTAAAAAATTTAAAGAATCACTGGTTATCTTTAAAAAAGAATCCATCCGTTTTCAAAACTGATAAACCGAAAGTTAAAAGTGTTGTTCGGAAAGTCAAAAATAATTCAAATAACCATGAAGTGTATGGATCGTGTCCAGTTGCATCCGAAAAGACTGTTTGCTGTAATTTGATGACGATTGATGCTATTCAAGGGTGTGGACTGGGTTGCAGCTATTGCAGTATTCAAACATTTTATGAAGATGGCGCAATTGGTATCGAATCTGATCTTGCAGAAAAATTGGATAAAATTCAGCTGGATCCAAATAAACAATATCATATCGGTTCCGGACAGTCATCAGATTCACTTGCGATGGGAAATCGAAATGGAGTACTGGGCGCACAATTAGATTTTGCCAGAAAAAACCCAAATATTATTCTTGAATTCAAAACGAAAACAAAAAATATAGATTATTTCTTATCAGTAGATCTTCCCCAAAACATTATGGTATGTTGGTCGTTAAATCCACAAATCATCATCGATCATGAAGAGCATTTTACTGCAACATTAAAACAGCGATTGCATGCAGCTCGTCTGTTAGCGGATAAAGGAGTTATCGTTGGGTTTCATTTTCACCCGATCTTCTATTACGACAACTTTGAAAAAGATTACACAGATATAGTACAAACCATTTTATCTACATTCTCATCGAATGGAGTAGGAATGATTTCTTTAGGGACATTGACATTTATCAAACCGGCAATTAAAAATCTGCGTTCATTAGGGATCTCCAGCAAAGTTTTACAGATTCCCATGGTAGATGCAGCTGGGAAATATTCATATCCACTTCACATTAAAGAAAAAATATTTGGAGCTGTTTGGAAAGCATTCAAGCCTTGGCATAATAAAGTCTTTTTCTATTTTTGTATGGAAGATAGAAAATTGTGGGAATCTGTTATGGGGAAATGTTATAACACAAATGATGAATTTGAGGATGCTTTATTTTCCAGTGTGTCGGGTAAAATAAAAAACATTAGAATAAACTAATCTTGAATCATAGCATAAAACCTTATAAATATTTTAATTATTAAAACTATTATATGGTTTACTAGCAAATAGTTAACATGCGAATTATTTCTATTGCTTTTGTATCAAAACAATATATAATTTAATTATTCAGTCTTTATTATCTTAATATCATATTATAGACTTAAAATCCTTATTACAATCATGATAAAGGATATAACCAAAAGATATTAAAACTAGAAATGACTAAATAATTATATGAGTTACACCTACAAAACCCTGTCCGTTTCAAAACTATCCATCATTGGTGCCGGTCAAATCGGTCCGGATATTTGTCTGCATTTTTCAAAAGTATTTTCAAAACACAATATTGAATTGGTTTTAGTTGATATTTCCGAAGATGCTCTTGAAAATGCCAAAACCAAAATAGAAAAGAAAATCCAAAAGGGCGTTGATACGGGAGCATTCAAACCTGCAATGGCAGATGCCATGAAAAACAGCATTTCTTATACGGCAGATTACCAAAATATTTCAGGGTCAAACATCGTATTGGAAGCGGCGACGGAAGATGAAAAAATAAAGAATATTATATTTAGTCAGGTAGAGAAAATATGCGATAATGATTGTTTATTTTTATCCAACTCATCCCATATGAGACCTGAAGTTATTTTCCAAAATATTCAAAATAAATCACGTTGTTTAGTCTCCCACTATTTCTTTCCCGCAGAACGAAATCCTGTTGTGGAAATTATTCCTGGAGAAGAAACAGATGTGTCCGTCACGCAGGCGCTCATGGGTTTGTATGAATCCATCGGTAAAGTGCCTATTGAAGTAAAAAGTTCTTATGGATATGCAGTGGATCCTATTTTTGAAGGTCTTTGCCAAACGGCAATTTTATATCTTGAAAAAGGTTATGGAACGGTGAAAGAAATTGATGCCGTTGCACAAAAATCGCTGGGGTTGGCCGTTGGACCTTTTACGGCTCTCACGTTAACGGGTGGAAATCCCATCACCAATCATGGTTTGGATGAAATGAACCACGAATTGATGGCGTGGTTCAAATCACCGAAATTATTGCAGGATGCAGTGGAAAATAACACACCCTGGGACATTGCAAAACGGGGCGAAAAGGTGGACGTTTCACAGGAGAAATTACCTGTGTTAGAAAAACAATTTTTGGGTGCCTACTTTGCTCTTTCGTCTTACATCATTGATATTGGCATTTCCAACGTAAGCGATGTGAATATGGCTTGCGAAGTGGCGCTGGTCATGAAAGCTCCATTTACATTAATGAATAAAATGGGTCTTGAAACAGCGTGTGAAATTGTAAATGAGTTTTGTGAAGAACATCAAGATTTTCCATTCCCGGAATCATTGAAAAATGCAAAAAATGCAGTGTATTGGAACATTCCCAATGTAGTAAAAACTATTCAGGACGGAGTGGCTATATTTACCATTCGTCGCCCAAAAGTGTTAAATGCGTTAAATCTTGGTGTGATTGCCGAATTGGAATCTGGACTGGCAGACGTTGAAAATGACGATTCCATTCTTGGGTCTGTAATTACGGGATTTGGCGTAAAAGCATTTGTCTCCGGTGCGGATATTAATATGTTAGCCGGATTAAAAACACCGGAAGAGGGCTATGAAAATGCCCGGAGCTTTCAGGTGGTTTTCAATCGGATTCAAAATATGAAAAAACCCATTGTTTGTGCCATGAACGGATTTGCATTTGGCGGTGGAAATGAGCTTGCCATGTCCTGTACCATGAGAATTGCTAAAAAAGGGTTACCTTTGTTGGCATGTCAGCCTGAAGTGAATCTGGGTTTTATTCCCGGCGCCGGCGGTACACAACGACTTCCCAGACTGGTAGGACTTAAAACCGCCGATGAAATTCTCCGCACCGGCCGCCCTGTCTCCGCCCATGAAGCCCATGAAATCGGATTGGTGGATAAACTCGTGGAAGGTGACCTTGTTACCAATGGAGTGTCCTGTGTGAAACAACTGGCTTCAGGCGAACTGTATTCAGAGCCGATGATTATGGGTGCATTTAATGATGGTGAAACTCCGGAAGAAATAGAGTTAAAGCATTTGAGCAAATCCATAGATGCTATTTTGACCCGCACTATTTACGAAGGAGCTGAAATGAGTTTGGAAGACGGTTTAGAATTTGAAGCTCGGCAGTTTGGCGAATGTATGAAAACAGACGATATGAAAATCGGATTGAAAAACTTCTTGGAAAACGGCCCGAAAGTAAAAGCGGAGTTTATGCATCGATGAAGTTGGTAAGGTGATTCGAAAATGAAATACAAACTGGGCGTTGATATCGGAGGTACATTCACGGATTTTTTTCTGGTTTCTGATAGCGGAGATGCTGTGATGCATAAAACACTTTCTACACCGGAAGATTCGTCTGTTGGATTTATCACCGGACTGAACGAACTGGCTGAAAAATGTTCTTTTTCCACAGATGAATTTATTCAACGTATTGATACCATCGTCCATGGAACCACCGTTGCCACCAATACATTACTCACACTTCAAGGAGCAAAAACTGCCTTAATTACCACTAAAGGTTTACGGGATGCTCTGGAAATGCGCCGGGGGATTCGTGAAGAACAATATAATAATCATTACCAAAATGTAACGCCCCTTGTCCCCCGCTATTTGCGATTAACAATGGACGAGCGAATAGATTCCGAAGGCAACATCATCAGTCCCGTAAATGATTCCGAATTGGAAGAAATTGTTGAAAATATAAAGTCAGAAAATGTGGAATCTGTTGCTGTTTGTTTCATGAATTCCTACTTGAACGATTCCCATGAAAAACAGGTGACGGATTATTTACGAAATAAATTGCCAGATTTATTTATTACCGCTTCGTTTGAAGTACTGCCGTCCATTCGTTTTTATGAACGGGTAAGTACCACTGTTGTGAATGCGTATATTGGAGTGGTGGTGGATAAATATATTGCTTCATTATTGGGCAAGTTAAATACGCTGAATTTTAAGGGTGGCTTTTCCATCATGCAGTCCAACGGTGGTGTTGTTTCGCCGGAAATTGTGCGAAAAATTCCTGCGGTTACTGTTCTCTCCGGACCGGCGGCAGCACCTATCGCCGGAGCATTTTATGCTGAATTACTGGGCTTTGAAAATTGCATAACCATGGATATGGGCGGTACCAGTTTTGATGCCAGTATGGTGGTGGATGGGCAATGCGTTACCAGTACCGACGGAGATATTAATCGTTACCGCATCGCCCTACCGTCTCTCGATATTATTACTATCGGTGCCGGTGGCGGAAGTATGGGCTGGGTGGACAGCGGTGGATTATTGCAGATGGGACCCCAAAGTGCCGGTTCATTGCCGGGGCCCGTGTGTTATGACAGAGATGGAGAAGTGCCGGCGTGTACGGATGCGGATTTGGTTTTGGGTTATCTTGACCCCAATTTTTTCGCCGGCGGAAAATATAAACTCAATAAGAAAAAAGCCGAAGATGTTATGGAAAATACATTGGCGAATCCACTTGGTTTATCCATTACGGAAACAGCTGCAGGAATGTATCGCGTTATTAATATGAATATGGCTCAAGGCGTTCGACAAGTGTCCGTTGAACGGGGACATGACCCCCGGGAATTTTTAATGATTGTTGCCGGTGGTGCGGGTTCAATTCATGCAGGGGAAATTTGCCGAGAGTTGGAAATCCCCATGTTTGTTGTGCCCAATGTGGCTCCCATTTTTTGTGCCACGGGGATGCTTCTTGGCGATTTGAAACACGATTATGTCCGGTCCTACATCACTCGACTTTCCGAAATAAATAATGACTATTTTCTTAATCTATATGATGAAATGACAAAAGAAAGCATCCAAACATTGTCAACAGAAGGAATTGATCAGGAGAATATTAATTTGATTCCAACCTTGGATTTGCGATATGTGGGGCAATATCACGAAGTGCCTTTGCAAGTGGAAATGGATGCTGTGTTATCATTGAATTTTGACGAAATTAAACAGGCATTTCACTCCGAGCACAATCGGCAGTTCGGATATTCTTTGGAAGACGAAGGTACAGAACTGGAAGTAATCAATGTTCGGTTACGGGCAATTGGCGTGACGGAAAAACCGAATTCTTTTGCGAAAATGGATGATTCGGTGTCGATTCTAAATCCGGAATTTGCATTAAAAAGTAAACGGAATGCCTACATTCCCGAATCGGAAGAAATCCTGGAAATCCCTGTATTTGACGGGGATAAACTGTCAGGGAAATTTACCATTGAAGGTCCGGCAATTATTGAACAGGTGAATACCACTATTTTTCTGGGAAATACGTACGATTGTCATACTGGAATCGGCGGTTCTTTCATTGTATTTAACCGTGAAAAATATCCCAATGGTTTTGATGTGAAAATCCACCAAAACATGCACTAACTATTTAAAGTACAAAAAAAATGAATAGAGAAATCAAAGAGTCATTTAATTATGTAAAACGCCCGCCTGCCCCGGTTGGAATAAATAAAAGGGGGCGGACAGGTAATTATGTAAATTGGTTCATTTTACGTTTTATCGTCGATAATAGCTCAAAAATTAAAATGACTCATTCACAACATTACATAGCCGGAGCATTCATTAGGTAATATGATTAAAATAGACAAAATATTACTTTCGATTTTTCAGCGGGCGTTCAAATCCATCACCGATGAAATGAGCATTTCGTTGACGAAAACGACCCGATCACCCATTTTATGCGAAGCAAAAGATTTTGTCACCGGTCTTTACGATGCCCATGGGAATATGCTGGAACAGACAGAAAATTTACCCATCCTTTCATTTTCTCTCGGACCCGTTTGCCGTGTGATTATTGACCAATATGGCAAAGACATTTTCCCCGGTGATGTTATAATCCATAATGATGTTTTTTCCATGGGCAACCAAAATAATGATGTAGCAATTTTCAAACCCATTTTCCACGATGACACTCTGATTGGTTGGGCTGCGGCAAAAGGACATCAGGCAGATATTGGCGGTGCGGTGCAGGGCGGTTACAATCCCAATGCCACGGAAGTTTGGCAGGAAGCCATTCGTATTCCGGCTGTGAAGCTCTATGAAAAGGGTGAGCTTCGTGAAGATGTGTGGAATCTCATTTTTGCCAACATTCG
>JACNLB010000106.1:9747-11243 GCA_014381755.1 Fidelibacterota bacterium
TACATCAACATGTTCAGCCATTACCTTATCTTTTTTGCAGATGGTCAATCCCAATATTCCCCATAATGAAGGCATGATTAAACCGCTGACTTATATTGTTCCGGAAGGAATTATCTTGAATGCATCCTATCCCGCCGCAACCACTTTCGGCAATCATTTATGTCCCCAAGTTGCTGATTCCATCGCCAAAGCGTTGAGCACAGCCATTCCTGAAAAAATTACGGCAGGCTGGAATCATTTGCTCTGTTCACTGTTTACCGGGAATCATCCCAAGACAAACGAGAAATATGTGGATATTTGCTTCCTTGGTTTAAAAGGCGGTTCCGGTGCATTGGAAGGCTCCGATGGTTACGACCATATTGGCATGATTGACGCATCCGGCGGAATTCTCGACCAAGATTACGAAATGTTTGAGCAGCAAACTCCACACACTCTATTGCACCATGAATATTTGCAGAATTCCGGCGGTCCCGGAAAATGGCGTGGCGGACTGGGTGTGGAAACCAAAATCAAACTGGGCGGCGACGATACGACTATGGTTGTTTTCGGCGACGGTGATGTAAAAACGCCCTACGGATTATTTGGCGGAAAAACATCTGTCCTGAATAAAATTTCTCTGACCTTGCCTGACGGGATGATAAAAGTCCCCATGAGCAAAGATATGATTGAAGGAATTCCAAACGGAACACTTTATCACCAAATTGCCGGCGGTGGCGGTGGATACGGAAAACCGGAAGATAGAGATAAAATATCTGTGTTGAATGATGTAAAAAATGGGGTTGTTACTGAAAGTCAGGCAACCAATGTTTATGGTGTTAAAATAAAGGATAAATCATGAGTTTTACACTCGAACAAAAATTCAATGCATTGTGTCAGATTACCCGTGCGTCTCATTTTGAATGGCGCGAAGCGTTCATAAAAATGTTCCCTGATTTAGACCCAGCAGATGCGGTCATGAAATATTGGGAAATTGTTGGCCGGGATACGGCGAAGGCATTTCTGAAAAGAATCGATAGAGATAAACCGGTCGCTCCCCAAATTGCAGAAATGATTGTGAATAGTTCACTTGCCATGGGTGAATCTGCTAACATGACCGTAGAAAGTGACGGGAGTGTTCGATTGGTGCATTCTGATTGCCCCTGGTTCGATTGGCATAAAAAATATGATGCATTAGAAGAAGACCAGCCCGGTTGCGATTGCTGGTTTCAAACGATTGTGAAAGACGTAAATCAAGAATTGAATACAAATGTACGTGTTGAAACAATGAGTTCCCTTCCTACAGGTGATGAGAATTGTACTCGGATATTTTCGGAGGAATAAAATGGATTTTCGATTGAATGATACCCAAGAATTAATTCAAAAAACCTTCCGGGATTTTTCGGAAAAGGAAATCAAACCGTCAGCGGAAGCCATCGATGTCAATAAAGCATTTCCCATGGAGCTTTTTAAAAAGGTCGGCGATTTGGGTTTTTTTGGTATGCGATATCCCAAAGATG
>JACNLB010000123.1:0-4571 GCA_014381755.1 Fidelibacterota bacterium
TCAAGGTAACTTAATGGTAACGCAAAGATAAAAACCGATTATAAGAATTGGGTTGACGAATATTTAGAATCAATAATGGATGCTGATGCAGAAATCGTCTCTAATAATAAGGAACTCTTTTTTGAATAGGAAAAGTTCTACCTGGAAAAGGTGGGGAGGAATTAATTTATTTTATTTCCCATCCATTTACAATCTATGAATAAGGTGTCGTCTTTCCCGAAACCTCGTCAACATGGTGCCTGGGCAATGTTTCTTATCCCGGCTGTCATGGCTGCCAGTCTTGCCGGTGAATGGAATTGGGCCTCCTTGTTTTTAATTGCATCATTTATATTGATTTTTCTTTCTTATGAGCCGGCAGTTCGCGTTGTGCGTAGGTGGAAAAACAAACATATTCTTTCAAAAGATTCCATGTATTGGATCATTCTCTTCGCCGGTTCTGGAGCGCTAATAGCTACAGCCGTATTCAGTCGATACGGACAATGGAACGCACTCTTTTTTGGTTGCGTTGTGGCACTAACCATGATGATTCATTTATGGTTAACGGTGAATAAACAGAATATGTCCATTCCCGGAGAACTTGTGGGCGTTTTTGGTTTAACATCCTCCGCGCCTGTCATTTATTTATTTCTTCATCAAAGTATGGATGCCAGAGGCTGGATTCTATGGTTGATCAACTTCCTTTATTTTGCAGGAAGTATATATTATATCAAATTGAAATTGCGAATTCAACCCCAGCTTTCTGAACCATCCACTCACATTAAAATAAAAAAAGCAGTCCCCTTGTTAGTCTACAATATGATTCTAATTTTATTTTTATGGATTACCATTTGGCTGCGGGGCTATACCTGGCTTTTTCTTTTGGCGTTTGGTCCATACATTATAAAATCAATAATAGGAATTTTTACATGGCAAACTAAAGCAGCATTCAATCCGAAACAGACGGGGTTTGTAGAATTATTTCATGCCATTTTCTTTTTAATAATCAATATTCTTGCTTTCAATATTTGATATATGATTTCTCTTTCCATCATTATAATTACATTTACTGTAGATAGTTTACTTGCTCATGAATTATCTAGGTTATAACCAATCAAATAATTTTTTATTTAATTCAAGTAAATAGTTTGACACCTCTTTTACATGCTCGGTATATTCCCAAGCTTTTTTCGTAGCTAAAATATTATTTAATCCATGAAAAGTAAATTAACACCCCGATATATTATTATCGCCTTAGTGCTGGTCTGGGCTTTTTATGCCATATGGCCGACGGTACAGTATCAAAATCTTTCTGCAGATGAAATTGAAATCATGCGGGAAGAAGGCACTTTACAGGACTTGGAAAGTAAAATCATTAAACAGGGACTGGATTTAAAAGGTGGTATTTATATTGTTCTTGAAGTGGATCTCCCTACATTGGTGAGCAATCTGGCTATCAATAAAGATAGGCGCTTTGAACAGGCATTGGCGAAAATAAGTACTCGTATTAAGGCAGATTCAGAACTGGACTTTTTCCAGGTCTTTCAAGATGAAATCAACGCAGCCGGTTTTCGAATTCACCGCTATTTTGATGTGGATTACGGCGGCAACATGGATGAAATTGTTGCAAGTCTCAGAGATCAAGCCGATGATGCAATTAATCGCGTTTTGGAGATTCTCCAAAACCGTGTGGATCAGTTTGGCGTATCAGAACCTACAATTCAAAAACAAGGCAACCGTAGAATAATTGTCGAATTAGCGGGTATCCATGATTCTGAACGAGCTCGAGATTTACTACAAAGCACAGCATTGCTTGAATTTATCCTAGTCAAATCTCCTGACCTTACAAATGACATGTTACTGCGTATTGATAAAGTAATCAAAGGCAGTGAAGAACTTGTTGGACTCACGAAAACAGTAGAACAAGCATCAACGGATGACTCACCTGCTCCTGTCAGCGAAGATAAAACAATTTCTGTCAGTGAATTATTTGGAGAACAAGCTGCTCAAGCTGCCGCAGATACCTCCGATACATCTGTCGTTGTTGATCAAAATCTTTTGGAGGACAGACCATTCTCTTCTCTTTTAAGGGCATTGGGTAACGATATTGGTGTGCCGGATAAAAATGTATATATAATCAAAAAAATTCTTGCCATGGAAGATGTTCTGGATAAGTTGGATGCTGCCAATGGTCAATTTCTTTTGAGTGACGCGCCTGAATCATTTACCAATATTGATGGCGGTCAAGAAAAAATGTATCGCATGTTCTACTTGGAAGGTGAATCTGAACTCACCGGTGGTGTTGTAGAAAAAGCCAGTGCTACCATCGGAGGAACGGGCAGTTCTGCTTCGGGGCAATCCATCGTATTGCTGGATATGAATACTGAAGGTTCCAGAACATGGTCAAGAGTTACCGGTGGAAATATCGGACGCAGAGTTGCACTTGTTCTGGATAAGAAAGTTCATATGGCTCCTGTAATTCGATCAAAAATTGCCGATGGGGGCACCATGATCGAAGGCTTCGCCAATATGGACGAAGCTAAAGATATTGCCATTGTGCTCCGTGCGGGTGCCTTACCGGCACCAGTGAACATTATTGAAGAGCGGGTTGTGGGTCCTTCATTGGGTGCGGATTCCGTGGCAAAAGGAACACTGTCTGTTATCATTGGACTGGCTTTAGTACTTGTATTTATGATCTTCTATTATAAACTGTCAGGCATTATTGCTGATTTTGCATTGCTCTGGAATATCATTCTTGTACTGGCCATATTGGCTATGCTGGATGCAACATTAACTCTCCCGGGTATTGCAGCTCTTATTTTAACAGTGGGAATGTCTATTGATGCCAATGTAATTATATTTGAAAGAATTCGTGAAGAGCAGCGGAAAGGTAAAACACCGAGGGCTGCCATTGATGCCGGTTATGATCGTGCGTTAACAACCATTATTGATGCCAATGTAACAACATTAGTCGCAGCGTTGGTTTTATACCAGTTTGGCACAGGCCCTATTCGCGGGTTTGCGACAGTTCTCTTTTGGGGTATAGTTATTTCCATGTTTACTGCCATTTTTGTTACTCGAACAATTTTTAATACTCTTACAGAACGTAGGGGTTTACAGAGATTAAGCATATGAGACTGATTAAAGAGACTGACATAAAATTTATAAGCCAAAGCCGCTTTGGATATTTTTTATCCGGAGCTGTCATTCTTGCAGGGCTAATTTCGCTGGTTTTACAGGGTGGCCCACGATTGAGTATCGATTTCAAGGGCGGTTCGCTGGTTGCAGTGCAATTCACTGAAGAAATGGATGTGAATAATGTGCGCCAAGCCATGGGCGCCGTTTCAATTGAAGGCCAAATTCACGATTATAGCCGTGCGGAGATAAAACAATTTGGAAGCGCCAGGGATATTTCTGTTAGATTACCCATCCAAGAAGATCAACCAGAAAATTTTCCGCAATTGATTGTAAATCATTTATATGAATCATTTCCGGGTGCTGTACCGGCTGATCAAAATGATTTTATTTTATCCATCGAAAAAGTTGGACCAAAAATTGGTGCTGAATTAAGCGGAAAAGCAGTTATGGCGATCGTGTCTGCATTACTATTAATCTTAATTTATATTTCCATACGATTTGAATTCAAATTTGCTGTGGGTGCTATTGCTGCTTTAACCCACGATGTTTTTATTACGTTGGGTATATTTTCCATTATGGATTATGAAATATCCCTACCAATTATAGCTGCATTTTTAACGATTGTCGGATATTCTCTTAATGATACAATTGTTATACTGGATAGAGTGAGGGAAAATGTAAAATCAATGAAACGCACACCATACAGTGATATGGTGGACCGCAGTATAAATGATTCACTCAGCAGAACCATTATTACATCTATTACCACTTTTGTAGTTGTGTTTATTCTGTATGCATTTGGAGGTGAAGTTATTCATTACTTTGCTTTTGCCATGTTGATCGGTGTTGTCGTAGGGACGTATTCCAGTATCTATGTTGCCTGTCCCATTGTAGTACAGCTTCATAAAGGAGTCAAACCCTGATTCTTACACAGTCTCAATTCAATAATAAAAACTCCGCTGATGCGGAGTTTTTTATTTCAGAATTATGAAATCAAAATCCTACTTTTTGTATGCGGCTATTTGTCTCATCTGGGGAACTACGTGGGTCATTCTCAAAAAAAGCCTCATTGAAGGAACACCTCCCATTTATGGTGTTGGATTACGTTTTTTCGTAGCGGGTATCATTTTACTATTAATTTCATTTTTCCAAAAACGATCCATCCCACGTTCACGTGAAGCAATCAATATTTATATCTCTTTCGGTCTTCTGAATTTAGTAATTGGTTATGGCGCTACTTATTGGGCAACACAATATATTTATTCAAATCTGGCGTCAATACTTTGGACTGGATTCCCGATAATTATTGTTATAATGTCACATTTTTATCTCCCGAATGAAAAGATAAATTTATCCAAAATCATTTCCCTCACCATCGGTGCGGCAGGCGTTCTGTTAATTCTTTCTCAAGGAAAAGCATTTGGAGGTGAAAATGTCATTATGGGTATGTCTGTTAT
>JACNLB010000123.1:4858-11211 GCA_014381755.1 Fidelibacterota bacterium
TGGCTTTTCAAACATTTGACCATGACTCAAATCGCTTATGTCGCTTTCCCGCCGCCCGTTATAGCATCATTTCTTGGTTGGACGTTTTTAGGAGAAGCATTAACACCGATTGCAATCCTTGGAGCTATATTGGTCATCACAGGTGCAGTTGCAGTTAATCTCAAACACTAACTAGAGCAAATCTCATAAACACTGGTTAAATTCAAGACTTAATACGAATGAAAACTATTATTTACAGCACTGTTAAAACTCCTTTTGGAATCATGGGTATTACCAAATCAGATATAGGATTATGTCGTATCTATTTCCCGGAAGAGGCTCCGTTTGTAAAAGCAGTGAAAAAAGATTTCCCAAAAGATAAAGTCGTGAAAAATGATATTGCCTGCAGTGAAATTAAAAAACAAATAGAAGAATATTTTTCAGGAAAAAGAACAACATTTGATTTAGATTTGGATTTACAATGTCCTCCATTTTATAAAAAAGTGCTTAAAGAAGTAAACAACATCCCCTTTGGTAAAACGGCTTCATATAAATATATTGCAGAAAAAGCCGGTAATTCAAAAGCCGTTCGGGCAGCCGGTTCAGCCAATGCAAATAATCCATTACCCATTGTTATACCCTGTCATCGTATAATAAATACTAACGGCGGTTTAGGGGGATATGGCGGTAATTTGCAACGAAAAGCATACCTTCTTGAATTGGAAGGGATATTATAAACAAATATAATGTGGACTCATATTAAACGAACCATATTGGCCGGTGTATTTACTATTGTACCCTTAGTGCTTACAATATATATACTCACATTTTTATTCCGTTTTCTGGATGGTGTTTCTGCTCCAATTTTAAAGATTATCGGTTTTCACATCCCCGGTTTGGGTTTATTGCTGACAATCCTTGCTGTTTATGCATTAGGTTTAATCGTACGTAATGTACTGGGAAGACGTTTAATTAGCTGGGGAGAAAAAATTCTTTTAACGATTCCTATCGTTAATACTATATATAAAACAATCAAACAGTTTATAAGCGCATTTTCCGGAACTGCGGATGGTAAAAATTTCCAAAAAGTTATTTTCCTGCAATATCCCAGGGTGGGTGTTTGGACATTGGCATTTGTAACCGGTGATTCAGTTGATGGAAATAGCGTTGAATATTATCATGTATTTGTTCCAACAACACCCAATCCCACTTCCGGCTTTTTTATCATGATTCCAAAAAGCAAAACAATGCTGACTGAAATGACAGTTGAAGAAGGAATCAAAATGGTTATTTCCGGTGGATTGATTGCACCTCCAGAAAATGAGTTGCATAATTTTCCTAAATAATCATTTTCCATGAGTTCAGCATTTGAATTAATTCTTCTTCTAATAGCCAGTTATTTAACCGGTTCAACCCCCACAAGTATTATTGTTGGTAAAGTCGTCAAAGGGATTGATATTCGTGAGCAAGGCAGTGGCAATGCAGGAGCAACAAATGTCTTTCGCGTTTTGGGTTGGAAACCGGCATTGATTGTTATTGCGGTTGATATTTTTAAAGGATGGTTTCCGGCGGCTGTTTATGCCACCACTTTATACCAAGGACAGCCTATTGACGATATTGGCGTTGTTCAGATCTTATGTGGATTTGCTGCTGTGTTGGGGCATACATACACCGTTTTTGCCGGTTTCAAAGGGGGTAAAGGTGTGGGAACATTGGGTGGAATGCTCCTGGCTCTTTTCCCAATAGCTGTACCTTTATGCTTGATTGTTTTTGCAATTGTGCTGATTCTAACCGGTTATGTTTCGCTTGGATCCATCATGGCATCTGTTTCCCTGCCAATACTTCTATTTATTATGCCACCCCTTGGTTTGGCTAACCCACCACAATTGTCGTTATTGATCTTCAGTTTACTTATGCCGTGGTTCATCATTTTTACTCATCGGGGCAATCTATCTCGCTTACGTTCCGGGGAAGAAAATCGCTTCGAGAAAGCGATGATTTTTAGAAAGAAATAATTCGTTAAAACTTTTGTCCGACTGAAAAGTGGAATGATGATTCCACTGCTTCCCCTTCATAATAAGACCAACCGTAATCTAAACGCACATTCCCGGCCATGGCCACAGGAATTCGTATTCCAACGCCCAGTCCCATCATAGGTTTCTTTTCGTATAATTCACCCCAATTATTTCCAACAACACCGCCATCAACAAATATTATTCCCTGCAAACCAAATTCAGATTTAATGGGTCCGAAGGGTGAATCCTGTTGGATTGCGAATCGAGGAATAAGTGTCTGTCGGAGTTCAACTGAAGAAAATGCACTGAAATATCCAAAACGATAATTTTGTTTTCCACTCGAATATAATTCCGGATTTTCAATTTGCCAGCCTCGAACAGAATATCCGCCACCCAATCCGAACTTAAACAATTCTTTATGCAAATCTCCATGAGTAGAATTGATCGTAAAATTCGAACCAATAGTTGTTTTACGCTTCCCTTTAATGGGTGAAAAAAATGCGCTGTAGGATTGATTCCAAAATAATGCACTACTTTTTATATTGAAAAAACTAAAATATTGGGCAGAATGATAAATATATATCCCTTGCGATGGATCGCTATAAATGTCCCGAGTATCATATGCCATACTGGCTTGGGGCGCAATATAATCAAATTCAATTGTGGTACTATCTCCCACAAAATCTTTTTTCTCAAATTCAAATCCAATACTCACTCTTCTTTGATAACCAAAATATCGCCCCACATTCATTTCGAAAGAAGATGTTTGTCGTTCAAGTGGAAGAAATACGTGATTAGAGGTATGCTTACCTACCTGAAATGATACCGACACATGATCTCCGAAAACCCAAGGATCATTGAATTCAATTCCATAGGCATCAATACCGCCTATTAATCCACCGATAACCAATGATTCATTTCGCCCTCTCAAATTTTTTATAATTCCTCCAAATACAACAGACCATCCGGTATCTTCTTCATAAGTAGGTGAAAATATTGGAAAAAACCGAGTGGATTCAATAACGTGATATCGCAATTTTACTGATCCATCTTCTAGAGGAACAGCCTGCCAGTAGACTTCACTAAAGATTCCCAAATTCTCAATTCTGTCTCTGTCAGCTTGGGCAATAGAACTATCCAATGCAACACGCAGTGGATGTTGTATTTCTCGTTCAATGACAAATTCTTTTGTGTTTTTATGACCTCGAATATCAATACTGGACACAACTTGCGCTGATGCCATCGTCATTATAACGATGAATGAGACGATATATGTAAGCATTTTTTAAAAAATAATTATAGTTCGAAACCATCCATGAGCTGTTGTTTTCTCAACTCAATACCCTCTTCAGAATATACATCCTGAATAGCTTGTTTGATTTCTCGTTCTACTAATCGGCTGTGTACTTGTATTGCAAGATGTCTATCATCTATAACCCTAACGGCAAATTCAGAATCTTTATCTTCATAACGATGCCATGCACCGTCAAAATCTTTGGGTGTACCATATTCCATAAGCACTTTGTGTTTTAAGACATCATCTGCGGTTAGTTGTGGAAAACCCGTATCCAAAATTTCTATGGATTTTACCACAGCATTCAATTCAAAATGGGACAATTCATAATTGGTTACGCTGTAAATATTATCCACGTTTACAAAATGGAGTTCAACCACTTCACTGGTCAGTCGAGTCCTATGATGATAGGTAATTTTTGCTCGTTTAAGTGGTAGTTCGATGCCAGA
Organism: Fidelibacterota bacterium; assembly: GCA_014381755.1. Taxonomy (GTDB): domain Bacteria; phylum Fidelibacterota; class Marinisomatia; order Marinisomatales; family TCS55; genus UBA2126. The sequence continues at coordinate 8,596 of JACNLB010000123.1, forward strand.
TGGCAAGGTTATGGGGTCATTCCAGTATTCTGGAGAGGCGGATGTATCAAAAACAATACCAAGAACTTGAGGTAAACTTGCTTTCCAGTCTGCCAGTGTTTCGCGATTCATTACCCAACCTTTGGGCAATGTTTTTAAAGGAATAATAACCGTTTTTTTCGGAGGAGTGACCACAGGGATTTCATTGATGACATCCATCACTTCAGGAATCTGGGGCGGCGCACAGGTTACCCAGAATAAGCAGAATGTAAGTAGTGTATAGCGTTTCATCATTTATGATCAGGATGTTTTTTACCTTGATGACACACCCAGCAGGATACGTCATGTAATCCCAATGGTTTCATCGTAGTCGTATTAATATGTTTTACCATTCGCATCATTTCTCTAGCTGCAAGTTTATGAACATTTTCATCACTGGCATAATCTTTTATATTATGACAATAATTGCATTTGACCCCTAAGTCCTTGGCGACAGATTTCTTCATGAATTTCAAAATATCTGCCTTTTTAGTATAAGACAAAACCTGTACATTTTTCAACTCACTCTTTTTTTCATCTTCAGCAAAGATTGAAGAGATTAAAACAATGCACAATATCAACCGCATATGTTTTCCTTTCAAAACCATGTATGAACCATCATTAAATATTCTGGATTTAACTCCATTGTTTTCCCAGTAATATCCGTAATCCGTGCTTGGCATCGGACTTCCATAAAAGGAATCGGGTAAAATTCTGCTCCGAATGTAATACGATTTATGGATGAACCGGATGCATCAATATTTTCATCAAAAAAATCATATTTTAATAACAGATTTAATCCTTTTGTAAAATTATAATCTATTTCGCTGTAAGATGCCAAAACTGTACCGGTGGATGCATATTCTTCTACAATGTCCACTTCCCCAGTCCATGTAATGTTTCCCGCTGATATACCGCCAAACAATCCATTAAAGCGAATCAACCCTTGTTGCAGGATCGAACCTCCAATGAAACCATTGATACGTCCCAATGTGGGCCACCACTCCAATCGTGTGGTAAATGCTTTATCACTTGCGTATTCTCCGAAACCGCCACTGCCGAATGTGTTAATGAACGCATTGGCAATACTCTGGCTGAAATTAAAATTGCCAATATTCAAGCCAAACTCGACCAATCCCGGAGAAGATAAATAAGGTGAAAAAGCAAGGCCTTCATATTGCAAACCTTTTTTACGAATATTACCCCCACGGATAAACGAAGTATGATCATCCACATTTAATCCATACGCCGGTATATCTTTTCCTGCTTTCAAATAACTATTAAATGGTAAACCTGACCACAGTATCCACGCTTCATTTTGACCGCGTAAAAGATTCTGTTCAGCAAATACACCCACATTTTCATTGATGTTCCAATATGCTGCAATATCCGCCTGCATAGGAAACAATGCACTTTGTAATTGTCCATTTTCATTCGTATTGTAATTCAGAAAGCGCATATCTCCACCTACACGGAGATGATCATTTATCATGCCGGTATAACCGGCAGTTCGATCACCGCTTTGAGTTTTGGACAGTTCTGAGCTGGCGACTGAAATACCATAATCATTCCGCAAACTGCCGCCGTTTGGATCCACATGACATAAATTACATGATACACCTTCCTGCACAGCAAAACGAGGAAGTGCTTGTAGTGAAGTAATCAGGATCAAATACAAACTAGTTATCTTCAGCGCCATCATCTATCCAAGTTGTAATTAGATCAATTATACTAGAGCTCAAAGCTGAACTGCCTTTAGGCATTCGATCTCCAAATGGCGGATTGCTTCCTAATTTTTGTATGATGATACTACCTGCTCCATTTCCGGGAATTACTACATCACCATTATTCCCACCAGACATTAATCCGGTGTAAGACGATAGATTTAAACCGCCAAAAGTGTTATTTAAATGACAATTATTCCCGCAATTTTGATTTAAGATGGGTTGAATATCACTCGAAAAACTGATGTCATCAGTCAGCTCATTCTCTTCATCGTCTGGATTTGTTCCTAAATCTGAACAGTTCCAAGAAAATATCATAATGAATAGAATAAAACCTGCAATGGTTGTATTTGGATGTGAAAAGCGCATAATCATTGGTATGGGGTTAAGGCGTAATCTACAGAAAAGTCATATAATAAAAAAGCCCCCCCAATGGGAGGGCTTTTTTTAATCATCTTGGTATGATTATTATTTGCGACCTCTTGCCATTGGGGCACGAGCCACATCACCATTTTTATCGATGAAATACAGATAGCCTGATTCACGGGTTACACCAGCTGATGCAACTTGTTCTGCATTACCGCCGCCTTTACCGGCACGGGCCATCTTTGAACGCCAGACGTTGCCATCTTTACCGAGGTAGTAGAGATAACCTTTCTCTTTTGATACGCCTGTACTTTTTACTGTTTCAGCCATTATTGACTCCTTTATTGTTGATTAATGAATAGAGGCTTTTCGTCTCTCGACGGTAGATAGTACGCTCTCGACGGTAAACAAGTCAAGTTTTTTCTCGTCGGAGTCTCGACGAGAAAAATGAGTGCTTTTTTACCCAAAATTGAGCTTAACACCTACCCTCGAATTGTACTAATTTTTC
>JACNLB010000125.1 GCA_014381755.1 Fidelibacterota bacterium
AGGCTGGGAGTCCCTGCGCCGCTACAAACAAAAAAAGCCTCATCCTGTTTTAACCGGATGAGGCTTTTATGTATTACTGTAAAACTAAAGCTTAATTCAGTTTAGTAACATTTGCGGCTTGATCACCTTTTGGGCCGGATACTATTTCGTATTCAACTTCATCGCCTTCATTGAGGGATTTAAATCCATCTCCGTTTAAGGCGCTGAAATGTACGAATACATCTTTATCATCTTCATTTGAAGTGACAAATCCGAATCCCTTCTTGTCATTAAACCACTTTACTTTTCCTTGTACCATTAAAAGTACCTTTCATTTTTGTTTTAATTAATAGATATGTTTCTAAACTTAACTAAAAAAATACCGCGTTTGTTGTTAACCGCGGCTTTATGTATTATTTAAACCAAGTTTCTTAAAACAACTATTGTAACTATCTGGAATTTATTTAATTATATAAATATGAACATACTTTTTAATTAAATCTATTTAATTTACTATTTTTATGTGTTTTTTCTTTTAAAACAAAATTTTTACAGCTTTTCCATAATTGTATTAATTGTCATTTCCCTGACGTTTTAATACAGTATACATCCATTAATATTTTAGTACAATTTAGGAGAATATTATGAAATTAAATCGACTAACATTATTTTTTCTGATCAACATCAGCGGAATGCTCTTTGGCAAAAACCTGTCCATTTTATCTTCCGGTTCTATTAACAATATTGAATTACTTGATGTTTATTTACATGAATATAATGGTCATTCAATCGCCATTATTCCTGGAGGATTGGGTGGAACTAATTTTGTAGATGTTTCTGATCCAACTGACCTACAGGTTTTTGGCTCTTATACAGCTCAATATTGCGATTTTGGACGTCTATATGCTTGGTCGGCAAAAATGAATGTTGCTTATGGTGCCGGAAGAGATTGCGGTATTCACGTTGTTGACATTTCCAATCTTGAGCAACCTGTTCTCATCAATACAATTCAAGATAATACATATGAAGATAACGTTCGTTATGAACATACATCCGTACGCAACAATTTGATGTTTGCTGCGAGACACCAATTTGGTATAGAAATATTTAATATTGATAATCCTGAAGAACCGCAAAGAATAGTATCATATCCTACAGACAATGCTTGGGCTACAATAGCAATCGGACCATATTTATATGTAGCTGATGGAGCATTTGGAATAAAAGTATTAGAAATTTCAATACCTATTCTACCATCAGTAGTAGCAGAAATTTCAACGAGTGGAACAGCTAAGGATGTAGATATTTTCGGTAACTACCTGTTTGTAGCTGTGGGTGCAGCAGGCGTTGATATGTTTGACATCACTAACCCAGAAAATCCTGTTTTCGTCGATAACTATAATACAACAGGTTACGCATCTCGGGTTTCTGTAAACGAATCTATTGTTGCAGTTTCCGACTGGGATGATGTGGAAGTCTTATCATTCAGTGTAGATGGATTAGAATTAACTGGATATAAAAATACAGGCGGCCGTGTGATGGCATTGGCAATGTCAGGCAATACAATTTTTTCAGCAGAATGGATGGAAATGACTGTTTTTGAATATGGACCCGTTCAAGGTCCGGATATTGATTTTAGTAAAAGAAAAATTGAATTCCCGAGGGTAAACCAAGGTAATAACCATTCAGAGTTTTTTTTGCTGGAAAATAATGGGCCATCACAATTAAATATAAATGGTATCAATATTAATTCTTCAGATTTTCTAATTAATTATGATAATGTTGTTCTTCCGGCTTACACGTCTCAACAAGTTGAAGTTATTTATACACCACAGGGAAATCCGTGGAGTACATACGTCGAATTTTTTACAAACGATCTAGATGAATCCTATAATCAATTGTGGTTTACTGGAAATTATCCATATGGACCCATGCCCGGAGATCCAGCTCCTGATTTTACACTACCAATTGTTAATGGTTCTGGCGATTTGAGCTTAAGCGATTTATCCGGGGATCCAGTCGTAATTGCCTTTTTCACAGCATGGTGACCCGTCTGCGCTCCGGAGTTTTCGGACATAGAAGTATCCATTTGGCAGGAATATCAAGATCAAGGTTTACAGGTTGTGGGAATTTCAAACGAACCAATAGAAGTGATTGAAAATTTTATTGAAGATCAAGGCATTACATTTCCCGTTTTGAAAGATAATGCAGGTGTGTATGGTTCGTACAATATACCCGGTGGTCAATCCCCATTTCCTAGGGATTACATCATAGATAAAAATGGCATTCTCCATCTTGCAAAAACGGAATATGACCCAGGCACTATGATAAATATAATAGAATCATTATTGGGAATTGATGCCTCTTCTGTAAATGATTTGAATTTACTTGCACCGGAAACAATACAACTCCATCCAAATTATCCAAACCCATTTAACCCAGCCACCACACTGCAATTCACTCTACCTAAATCTGAAAAGATCTCTTTAGATATTGTCAACCTCGCAGGCAGTGTGGTGGCGACAATTTATGAAAACACGTATTTTGTCGCAGGCAGCTATTCTGTTGAATGGAATGGACAAACGAATCATGGACAAAAATTACCAACCGGTCATTATATTATTCGTTTAAGGAGTCATCAATCATTGACATCCAGAAAGTTACTCATATTAAAATGAAGCACTTCATCACGACTATTAGCTTTTTGATTACCATGATTTTTGGTCAATCCTATGAAATTGGATCACTCATTTCCATTGAAGATCAAGCGGTTGAATTCAATGTATGCGCTAACGATACAGGGTCTTTTTCTTTAAGTGATTTTAATGGGGCTAGTAACGATGGTGATTATCATGTAATCTGGATGGTTTTTTTCACATCATGGTGTACCTATTGCCAGGCAGAAATCCCAGCAATTGTTGATATGTACAATAATTTTCATGATCAGGGATTAATTATTTTATCAATTGGCAGACAATGGAATTATCCTTACGACTGTCAAGGATGGGCAGACCTTGGATTGTTGAATCCTGTTATTGATGACGATTCGACTGCAGTCTGGTCTTGGTTTGGCCTTGGGTATGTTCCCCAATCTGTTATTATAGACCATACAATGACTGTCAGGTATAATGATTTAGGTTTTGATGCTGCTGAAACAGCTGCAATAATTTCATCATTATTGGATGAAATGTCTACTGTGAGCATTGCTGAAAATGAGCCGATTCCCAATCAATTTGAAATTGGACCTCCTTTTCCAAACCCATTTAATGCACGAATATCATGGACTTTGGAATTAGAACGAGACTCCTACGTAGAGGCAAATATTATTGATTTATCCGGCAAAATTATTTCCAAGATTACAGAACAAACCTTACGTGCGGGATCTCATTCGTTTTCCTGGAATGGTAACGATGTTTCATCAGGTGTTTATTTTCTGGATGTGGCAACACCCTTTCAGCGGAAAACACATAAAATAATTTTGCTTAAATAATACACGGAGTATTCAATGAAGAATTTTACTTTCATTTTTCTAACTCTCTTCCTTTTCAGCTGTGAAGATGAACAAGAATCAGATTTCCTATCTAAAGATTGGACAATTAATACGGATTACCTCAGACAAGGGTGTTTTGCAGGAAAAGATTGTATTCCCAGCCTGCAGCAGCCAAATAAATCATTAGTCGGTGGAAATAATCTTGAATTTCTTGATGATAACGATCTGGTTGTGGGTATATGGGATGGAAATAATTATATTGCTTTTCCGCACCCTGTATTAGACTGGCATGAAATCATCAATGAAAATGGGTACAGCATTTCATATTGTCCATTAACTGGAAGTGCTTTGCATATTGAAACAGACAGTGAATTCGGCGTCTCCGGATTGCTTTATAACAGCAATCTAATTATGTACGACAGGGATTCTGACAGCCATTGGCCCCAGATGCTGCTCCAATCTGCAGAAGGAACATTGACGGGAGATAAACTAGTGCTTAAGTCCATGATAGAAACGAAATGGTCCACCTGGAAAAATTTATTCCCAAATTCTAAAGTGGTGAATTCTCTAACGGGATTTTCCCGTAATTATCAATTCTTTCCTTATGGAGGATATAAAACCTGTAATTCTGCAAGTTGCGGTGATTTTATCTTCTTTCCAATTCCACCATTGGATAAACGATTACAAGCAAAAACGAGAGTCCTATCTATCATCTCTGATAATACTCAAAAAGCCTACCCCATCGAGAATTTTGACCAACCAACTGTTTTAAATGAAACAATCGATGGTACACAATACGCTGTAATCCTATCAGCAGATGAAAAACTAGGTGTTGCATACGAAACATCATTAACTCTTTCCATTGCTGTTTGGGATATTGAAAATGGTGAAATAGTCCTTGAAGATGATAACGGAAATCAATGGAATATCCTCGGCCGATCCATCGATGGCAATAGCAATGACTTAAACTCTGCAAATGCATTTATTTCCTATTGGTTCTCGCAAGCGGCATTTTACCCTGACACTGAAATACACTCATGAAAAAATTCACTCTTTTATTATGTGTCAGCTTGATTTTGTTAAAATCATTGAGCGGACAAGTTTGCTGTTCTCTGGTAGGCGCTGTAGATCATGGCGGCGGAACATCATCAACTCAATGGAACACTCATTGGCCCTCACACTTTGATGATCGCAATGCGTTCAAATGGATTTTTGGATTTAATACGACTCATACAGCTGATGATGAATTGAATATTCGCTATGGAACAACTATAAGTACTCATTTACAGGCTTCACACTATATAGGTCAAAAAAGTATCGGCTATGTCCAAGTGGAGGGCAGCTGGCTCCAATTAGAAGAATCATTATCCTTTGCCCAAAGCAGCAGCGATGTAAATCAATTGGGATTGAGATTTGGGTTTCGGCACTTGCTCCCTGGGAAATGGGGTTTCTTTTTCGGTGAATTCAGCCTGCCGAAAGCACCCAAATTTTCTAATAGTGATTTTGCATTCACAACGGGAGCTGTGCCGATAGGGACTGTTGGTTGGACTAACAGATTGCAAACACCCTGGTTTCTCGATTATCCTTCAATATTGCCCGATGTATCCATTTCATTTTCTTATGCAAAAAACCAGAAGAATAAGGATGATGTATTCATGGATGATGCTGTAAATGCACATCTCGCTTCATCAATCTACGTTGCAGAATCTTTTTCTATTTCGCCATTTTCAACATATCAATCCCAAAAACTATTAGCACCTCTGTCACCCTGGGATACAGAACGTCAAACACGATGGTTAAGTGTAATCAATATTGGTATTGACATTACACCATCACACCATAAATGGAACTGGCTTCATTTAAGATTTGCCTGGCCAATTTATCGTTGGGCTTCAAATGGAAATTTTCCTGACGGTACAGAGCCCGTACCCCGGATTTCACTCACAATAAATACGGGTGGACTGATCAATTGAATTTGAAATATAGACACTTTCACTTAAACAGAACGTCACGTCCTGTTTATGATAGTAAAAAATAGAAGTGGTATCGATGAAAATTCTTACTTCTACAATAACATTAATCATTTTTTCAGGTTGTACAGCAATTTCACAATCGAATACCAATTCTTTTATGGGATTGGACTGGTCAATTAATACCCGCTTTGTTTTACATGGCTGCCCCGGAAAAGATTGTATCCCCAGCCTCGAGAAACCAAGCCGCTCACCGAGTGATGGACATGATATAGATTTTCTGGGTGATGACGAACTCGTGGTTGGCGTCTGGAATGGCGTAGGATGGACGGCTTATCCCCACTCTGTTCTGGACTGGCATGAAATAATCAATGAAGATGGGTATACCATTTCATACTGTCCATTGACAGGAAGTGCTTTGAATCTTGAAACTGAAAATGAATTTGGTGTTTCAGGTTTATTGTTTAATAGTAATTTGATTATGTATGATCGCCAAACAGACAGTTATTGGCCGCAAATGCGCTTACAATCTGCTGCTGGAGAATTAAAAGGAAAAGAAATGAGTCTTCAACCATTACTGGAAACAACATGGAGTAATTGGAAAAAACTCTTTCCGAATACAAAAGTAATCAATAGTCAAACCGGCCATTCCCGGAATTATGACTTCTATCCATACGGTCGTTATCGGACATGCAACAGTACTTTTTGCAAAGATTATATATTTTTTCCCATTGCGTATACTGATGACAGATTAAAAGCGAAAGATCGTGTATTGGCAATAATCGGTGAAGATGGCAGTACGAAAGCATTTCACATCAACCAATTCAAAAAACCAGTTATTATTCAAGGTGATTTAGATGGACAGCACTTTAACGTCGTTTTATCCGGTAATGATAATATAGCAATCGCATTTTATACACATGAAAATTTATATATTGAAACATGGGATATTGAACATGGAAACATTACACTTACTTCGCAAACCACCGGAATAAAGTATGATATTTTAGGAAATCCAAAAAATGATAAAGGAAATAAACTATCTGCCGGCAACGGGTTTATTGCCTATTGGTTTTCAGTTGCAGCTAATTATCCTGAAGTTGAACTTTATAAACAATTATAACAAAATACTATATAGATACAACTGAATCACTTTTAAAAGGATCAACTGATAATCCCAAGTTAGAATACAAGCTTGGCGGTACTCCAATATCAGCTAAATACACATCGCCTGTGCATTCCTTCGCATTTTCAACCACAAGTCCGGTTTTTGGTAATGCTAATGTCATGGTTGCTACTGCTTTAATACACATGGGACTCGCTTCGCCGGATGTGGCATCTAAACCGGACGGTACATCAAGTGAAATAACATCCTCCTTACCACTCTGCATAATATCCCTCACCACTCGTGCAGGGACACCTCTTAATTCACCTTTAAGGCTATAGCCAACAACCGCATCAATAATCAAGTCAGAATTAGTATATACAGGAATTGAATCTGTGCTGTTTGCTTCAATTGTTTGCACACCCATCGCTTTCAGAGTTTTCCAATGATTTGCCGGAACGGGTTTTAGTTTTTCTGAATGGCCGGTTAATACAACAATAATGTCATGACCTTTATTCACCAGGAATCGTGCCGTCACCATTCCTCCGCCACCATTATTTCCTGTTCCACAGGCAACGACTATATTGAATTGAGTTTTATTACTATTTCTTTTTTTCAGCCATTCGAGGGAAAAGTCAGCCAGATTTCTTCCGGCGTGCTCCATCATTTGCGGAAGTGTTATATGATATTCTTCGACCATAAGTCGATCCACTTCGCGCATTTGTTCGACAGTAATTGCTGGTAAAAATATATCAGCCATGCCCTTTATTCAGTACTTTTTCGAGTTGTTCCGCTGAATGAAAACCGGTTTGATGATATGTTTTTTTCCCACTCTTATCAAACATTACGATAGTGGGTAAAGCAGTGACTCCGAATTGACGAGCGTAAACCATACCTTCCTTTGATTCTACATCTACTTTTACAGTAATAAAATCGTTTAGAACATTTTTTACGTTTGAATCCGTAAAAGTTTCACGGTCCATTTTCCTACAAAAATGACACCAATCTGCATGAAACTTAACCATAACAGGTTTACCCTGTGATTCAGCTAAAGACATTGCTTCATCCAAGCTGTATTTTGAAAAGACGCCTTTACCTTCGGCCATTAACAATACTGTAAATAAGCTAAAAAAAAGAATCCGTTTAATTTTCATGATGTAATCCTTTCATAATTTCGTTAACAATATTACAAGGATTGTATTAAAACGATTGTCAGAAAGAAGACGTTTATGAAGAAAGGATTGAGGCTCTTAACTTCTTCCGGCGGCGAGTATCAATCGTATCCACGGCCCTCACAGCATATTCCTGAGCAGTGTAAACTTGTTTCATCACAGGTTCATCTTCACGCTTGGTCATATCTCCCACTGCAAATAATCCTTTTACAGATGTTTCGCCTTTATGATTGATCCACACATGCCGCTTTTCTTCAGGTTGATTTTCATCCATAAGACGGGCATTGACTTCTCGCGCTAAATCATTATAAACCCGATGCAGTCCAAGAGAAACCAAGGCAAATTTCACGTTAATTGGTTTTAGATTTTCAAATTCAAATCCATGGAGTTGTTTTACACCTTCGCTCACCAATCCTGTAATAGGATCAGAAATAATTTCTATACCATATTTCTCCAAAATTTCTAATCGATTTTCAGAAATTTTTGGTGCTGCGCCGTTTGATAGAATAGTCACTTGATTCTCATATCGCTCATGTAGCATCATGGCTAATTCTGCAGCCACATTAGAATGCCCGATCACTGCTACCGATTCATCCTCGGTTAAATGACCTTCGCAGCGTATACAGTAAAGCACTTGCTCACGATTTGCAAACGGATAAATCCACTTGGGTGTGTCCTCCCACTCCCCTTTTCTATTCTGTTTTTGGATATGAGGTTGTTCATCCATGACACCGGTGGATAAAACAACAGACTTACCCTCAATTATTTCTTCGCCAATTTGTATAGAAAATCCATCTTCAGATTTTGTTAAAATTGAAACTTCCCCTTCTAAAATTGTTACATTGGAAAACCCATTTTCAATTCGCTGAATTGTATTTTGTATGAGCATTCTGTTATTAATGTGATAATGCTCATTTTCGAGAATTTCCACGGCATCAGTTTGCTTATATTTTTTCAGTGTTTTAATGGCTTGGTTTTTTATGACATCTTCATGAAAACCAACTATATTATCCAGATTCATTACCCATTGTGATCTGCTGCGTTTTCGTGTTTTTTTAGACCCCAAAATCCAAAGAGTATTCAAACCATTTTGGGCACCTCGTAGTGCGGCAGCAGATCCTCCGATTCCGCCGCCAATAATTATAATGTCATACATCCCAAATTCTTTTAAAAAGTTTCCAATTGATAATTGTAAAACTCCCTGCTAATTCTACTGACTTTTTAATCACTTATTATTATAAATATTCCTGATATTCAGGAGTATACATCAATTTTTCTATCATCTCTTCCGCTTGTTCACCAAAGTCAATTTCAGTCAATTCCTCCCTTTTTGCTTCTAAAGCAACTGCACATGCAATTTTCAGAGATACATTTCGAATCGTAGTCAACGGTGGGAATATACGATCATGCTTTAAGTCAGCCTCACTTAAAGAATCCGCTAATTTTTTTGCAGCAAGTAGAAACATTTCATCCGTAACTCTTGTTGATTTTGTAGCAACAATCCCTAATCCAACACCGGGAAATACATACGCATTATTTCCCTGTCCGGGGATAAGAGTAGTCCCATTGATTATTACCGGATCAAATGGACTTCCACTCGCAAATACGCACTTTCCATTTGTCCAATGATACGCTTGTTCAGCAGTACATTCTGATTTTGAAGTCGGATTGGATAAAGCAAAAATAATAGGTCTATCATTTAAAGATGCCATTGTCTCAATGACTTCTTGGGTAAAAGTCTGTGTCTGCCCGGAGACTCCAATTAAAGCAGTGGGTTTTACTTCACGAATTATCTCTGTTAAATCTGTCAAATGTATAAAATCATGGGCAAATGGCTTTTTGTCATCTGATACATTTTCCCTGTTTTTTACGACCAATCCACGACTGTCAACATACCAACATCGCTCGCGCGCTTGTTCAATCGGAATACCTTGTTTAGATAGAGCATGAGAATATAAATCACCAATTCCGATTCCAGCTTCACCGGCTCCGTAAAACAACAATTTTTCATCTTCTAATTTTCGGCCGGTAATTTTTTGACTCCCTAATATTCCCGCAACACCAATAGCTGCTGTTCCTTGAATATCATCATTCATCATCCGATAGTTATGTCTATATTTTCTTAATAATCTTGACGCATTTCTATTGGCAAAATCTTCAAACTGAATTAGTGCATCAGGAAAAACATCCTTTACAGCCTCCATGAATTCATCTATGAAATCGTCATAATCCTCACCACGAATTCGATTATGCTTTACACCTAAATAATTGGGATCATTCAATAGCTCCTGATTCTCGGTGCCCACGTCAAGCATAATCGGTAACGTTTGTGACGGATCGATGCCGGCACAAGCTGTATAGAGTGAGAGTTTCCCAATGGGAATTCCCATACCATTTGCTCCCTGATCTCCCAAACCCAAAATTCGTTCACCGTCAGTAACAACAATGACATCAACTTCCTTATTTTGCCAATTTTTTAAAACGGCTTTAATTTTACCGTGATCTTGATAGGAAACATACAATCCCCGTGGGCGACGAAATAAATATCCAAATTTCTGACATGCTTCACCAACAGTTGGAGTATAAATGATAGGCATCATTTCTTCAATTTCATCTATTACAGTTCGATAGAATAACGTTTCATTTCTATCATGTAAACCCATCAAATAAATATACTTTTCTAAATCATTTTGTTTAGAGTTATAATTTTTTATTATGCGTTGTTTTTGTTCTTCAATTGTAATCACGCGAGGAGGTAATAAGCCATGTAATCCGAATGCATCCCTTTCATTTTCAGGAAAGGCAGTCCCTTTATTAAGCAGAGGTTCATGAAGTATATGTGATCCCCCATGTAGTTCTTGAATCATTCTTTTAAAATCAGTCATGATACCTATCTAGAATTTAAGATTATATTTTAATTCAAAAATGACAAGATGTGCTGAAAATCAAGATGATCTCCTATATTTTTTCCATAATAAGCTGTATGAATCGTACCATCTTCATTTATAAGAAAATCAGCTGGAAGTATGGCTAAATCGCCTTCCATTTTACCTGGAAATATTCCTTTTAAAATTGCTTTCATAACAGTTGGTGCACCCAAAATATATTTAATCCAGGATGATTCTATTCCGTAGAGTTTGTATAATTCCCTTTCAGGGTCTGGTATGATTGGAAATGGCAATTCATTTTTACCAACATATTTTAAAATACTTTCTTTCGGGGATTCAAACACTGAGAGAATTGAAAGCCCTTTTCCCTGTAATTCATCATATACCTGTATTAATTCACGTACCCGCAAGTTGCAGGCAGGACAAGATGCATAGCGAAAAAATGACAACATCCATTTTTGACCTTTATATTTTGCCATAGAATGCTCAACCCCGAAAATATCTTTGATAAAAAAGTCCGGTGCTTTTTCATTAATACCTAACCGAGCCAATTAACGCCTCCAACCATGAAATTTCTT
>JACNLB010000095.1:0-6550 GCA_014381755.1 Fidelibacterota bacterium
ATGCTAAACCGGGGGAACTCACCTTTTTAGCACCATTCTTTCACGTCGCGGCAATAGGGTCAAATCACGACGGTGCAATTTTACACAATAAATCTAACATTTTTCAACAAATCACATAACAGACAATTATCTTGCGCAGATTTCCTGAAACAGGTAATTTTGCACTAGTTGGTTAGGAAGAAACGAAGGCTAACAAATAGTTTTTTTACAAGGATTTTTTTGAAACAAAAACAAGAATTTTACACATTTTTCCCTCCTTCAATCCTTCCAACCTGACATAGCAGCATAGAGTTCCTCCGTTCGCGGAGCGATTAATGCTGTATACATATTAATAGACGATAAAGACGGTAATTTATAGGTACAGGTTATGAAAAAAGAAATATACATAAACGAGAGCATGGGTGAAACCCGCATTGCTATTCTCGAAGATACTCAATTAGTTGAAGTATATGTAGAAAAGCAGGAAAAGCAGCGTATGGTCGGCAATATTTATAAAGGCAAGGTTGAAAATGTTTTGCCGGGAATGCAGGCTGCTTTTGTGGATATTGGTTATGATGTGAACGCATTTTTACCTTTCTCTGAAATTGAAAACAGTGATTATCTAATGGATGTTGATGATGAAGACAGAAACGGTTTATCACGAAATAAAGGGAAAAATCAAGATAACATATCCGTTGATTTAACGACTGGGCAAGACATTTATGTTCAGGTGATTAAAGAACCTTTTGCTGGAAAAGGGCCACGTGTAACAACAGAAGTTGCAATACCCGGACGATTATTGGTTTTAGTTCCAGACGCAAATTATATTGGTATTTCTAAAAAAGTATGGGACAAATATGAACGGCGGCGTTTGAAAAAAATCATCAGTTCAATAAAACACAAAGGATTTGGTGTAATTGTACGTACGGTAGCTGAAGGAAAAAGTGAGGAATACTTAAAAAATGACTATGAACAGCTGAAATCATCTTGGGATCGTTTACAAGGAAAAGCTGAAAAAACTCAGGCACCAACAATCGTTTATGAAGACCTAGAAACAGCATCATCCGTTATACGTGACTTATTAACGTCTGATGTTGAAAAAATTGTTATCGACTCCAAAAAATTATATCGAAAAACATCCCGTTATTTAGAAGATGTTTCTTCTAATATGGCTAACCGTTTAGACTTATACCGCTTAAAAACTCCTTTATTCGAAGGTATGGGTATTGAAGATGAATTGGCAAAACTGATGCGCCCGAAAGCGTGGTTGAAAAGTGGTGCTTATCTAATTATTGAAAAGACAGAAGCTATGGTAGTTGTTGATGTTAACAGCGGACGGTTTATTGGAAAAAAACAACATGAAGAAAATTCCTTAAAAATAAACCTTGAAGCTGCAAGAGAAGTTGCACGTCAACTTCGCCTTCGTGATCTTTCTGGACTGATTGTTATCGATTTTATTGATATGCGTGCAGATGCCAATCGCCGAAAAGTGTATTATGAGTTGCGCAAAGAATTGAAAAAAGATCGAGCCAAAGTTGCTGTATCTCCCATTAGTGAATTTGGATTGTTAGAAATGACCCGCCAGAGAATCAGGTTAAGTTTGATTGATTCAATGAGCGAAAATTGTCCAACATGTCATGGATCCGGGCATATTATTTCGAAAGAAACATTAATTACCCGAATTGATCATTGGCTACGACGATATAAAAGTAAACATAGAGACTTACGTATAAAATTGCTTTTACATCCTGAAAATGCAGAGTTTATTACAAAAAGTAAAAAGAAAGTATTACGTGGGCTCATGTGGCAAAATTTTGTTCATATATCGATTGTGGCTGAAATCGATGTTAACCGGGATGAATTTCGTTTTATTCGTGTTAAGGACAATCAAGACATTACTGACCACGTAGGACTTGATAATCAAAATAATTCCACTTAGCTTTGCCGGCTTTTGGAGACACAATAATGAATGCTACAGTAGACATATCCGGAAAACAATTTACAGTCAGTGTCGGGGATCGTGTAAAGGTCGCCCGCCAGCAATCTGAAGTGGGTGATAAATTGTCGTTTGACAAGGTTCTTTTTGCCACTGATGGTGAAAAATACCACATTGGTAAACCCATAATTAAAGGCGCTTCTGTTGAAACCAGTGTCCTTGAACAAGGTCGCGATCGTAAAATTCTTATTTATAAGAAAAAGCGGCGAAAAGGATATCAGCGGAAAAATGGACATCGCCAAGATTATACATTACTGCAAATTGATAATATCAAATTATCAGCAACTAAAAAAACTGTTGAAAAGAAACAGGCAGAAGAAACTGCCAAGGAAGATTAATTATGGCACATAAAAAAGGTGTAGGAAGTTCCAGGAATGGTCGCGATTCAAATGCAAAGCGACTAGGTGTAAAAGTGTCTGATGGACAAACAATCTTGGCTGGAGGCATTATTTTGAAGCAACGTGGTACAAAAATTCATCCTGGCGTCAATGTAAAACGCAGCGGAGATGATTCCTTGTTTGCAACGGCTGATGGTATTGTCAAATTTGCTAATAAAGGCAGAAACCGTAAAATAGTCAGTGTTGATGCTGTAAGCTAAAAATAAACGAATGCATTATTTTTAAAACCCTCATATTATGAGGGTTTTTTATTTAAGATATATTTGTCGTAATTTTCTAATATACAAAAACAAATAAAAGGATTAACTTATGTCAAGACCAAAAATTTCATTAATCGGCGGTGGCCAAATAGGTGGTAATCTTGCCCTCCTCGCCACACAAAAAGAATTGGGAAATGTAGTCATTTTTGACATTCCAAAAGCTGAAGGTATGACGAAAGGTAAAGCGCTCGATCTCATGCAGCTACGCCCTCACGATGGATATGATGCAAACATAGTCGGCACATCCGATTGGAACGACGTTAAAGATTCAGATGTGTTTATTATTACCGCCGGAATTCCCAGAAAACCAGGAATGGATAGGGAAGATCTCTTGGGAATCAATCTAGGCATCATGAAAGATGTAGCCTCAAATATTAAAGAACAGGCACCAAATGCATTTGTAATAGTTATTTCCAACCCATTAGATGCAATGGTGTATGCATTCTATAAAGTGTCTGGCTTTCCTAAAAATCAAGTTGTGGGTATGGCCGGCGCACTAGACTCCGGGCGGTTCAGAGCATTTATCGCAATGGAAACAGGATTATCCGTACAGGATGTTACGTGCATGGTCATGGGTGGACATGGTGACACAATGGTGCCCATTACACGTTTGGCGACTGTTGGCGGAGTACCGGTTACTAATTTGATTTCCGCTGAACGCTTGGCTGAAATTGAACACAGAACACGTTTCGCTGGCGGAGAAATTGTTAAACTATTTGGCAATGGGTCTGCTTTTTATGCACCGGCTCAATGCGCCATTGAAATGGCCGAATCTTACTTACGAGATAAAAAACGTGTTATTCCATGTGCATCGCTTTGTGAAGGAGAATTTGGAATTGACAACTTTTTTATTGGTGTCCCCACGGTAATTGGTTCCGGAGGCGTTGAGAAGATTCTTGAATTCGATTTGACAGATGATGAAAAAGCTGAATTAAATAATACATTGGAAGCTGTTAAGAAAACAGTTAGTGAGACAGGACTTTAATACGTCTTTTTAAATTAACATCAATTGAAACCCTCGTTTTCGAGGGTTTCTTTTTTTGTGTAAATTTTTTGACAACCATTTGAAATTATTGTGTGTCATAGCATACATGAATTCACAAAATGATGACGGACGAAACAAAACAATTAATAATAAACGCTCAAAGCGGTGACAGCAAAGCATTCCATCGCCTTGTAGCGATGCATGATGAAAGAATTATGGTTTTAGCCTATCAATTAATGAAAAATGAACAAGAAGCGGAAGATCTGTATCAAGAGTCTTTTGTAAAGGCCTTTAAAAGCCTTCATACTTTCCGTTTGGAAAGTTCTTTTTATACATGGTTGTATCGCATCACAGTAAACACCGCTATTAATATGAAACATAAACTGGCCCGCATGCGGCTCCAGGAGCCGAGAGAAGATTTTGATCCATTGGATATTATTGCGGCATCTTCACAGGATAAAGATAGTGGAGAAATCACCCAAGCCGTAAAAAATGCAGCGGATACACTTCCTGAAAAACAGCGTACTGTTTTTATTCTAAAATATTTACAACAAATGAAAATCAGGGAGATTGCTGATATTATGGATATTGGTGATGGTACCGTAAAAAAGTATCTTTTTAGGGCCATGGAAAAAATGCGCACTGAATTAAAGGAGTATCGTTATGTCTAAAACAATCTCCCAGAATCACCACGACAAAGTAATTGCTTACGTATCTGACTTCATGTCTAAACAGGACCGTTTGGATTTTGAATCAGAACTAAATGAGAATAATGAATTAAAGGCACTGGTTAATGAATATAAAACCATATTAAACCTTTCAACTGACGCATTTTCTTTTTCTCCCAGCGATGAGCAACTCCAAAGTCAAAGACTCTTATTAAAAGGTCGGATACAGCAATTAGAATCCGAAAAATCAAAACCAGTATTTCCGAATTTTGGTTCACAAATTAAAGATTTTCTAACCGCGCCTCAACCTGCTTGGGCTGTCATAACATATATGGTCATTGCTGTTTTAATCAGCAGAACTCTCCCTCTCCCTTCTTTCGATCAGAAATTACCAGTGAAAGAATCGGATATAAATGTTGTTGATCTAATGAGAGCAAATGAATTAAAAAATATAAAACTTACCAGCGGTTTAAATGGTGACAACCGCATTCATTTTGCACTTGAGACAGGTAAAAATTATGACATCAGCGGTGGAGTGAATGACTCGGACATTCAGCAGTTACTTTTCTATTTATTGTTGAATGATGAAAATCCGGGTAAACGATTAAAAGCTGTACGGTTGTTGAAAGAATCTGCACCCCAATTGGATGCCCAGGCTGTCTTGGTGTCAGCATTGCTCACAGACACAAATCCGGGTATACGTTTACGATCTATTGAAATATTAAAAAATTATGAATCTTCAGATTTGATAATTGATGCGTGTATTAAAACACTGCTGGAAGATGAAAATGAAGCTGTTCGCCAAAAAGCACTGGAAATCATTTCAAATAATCCTGTAGAAAAATCTCTTCCCGTTTTACAGATCGTCAGTGTAATGGATGACAATGAATTCATTCGAACCCAAGCTGCTCGAGTACTCAAATCATTTAAAGAAGCGGTAAATCCCAAGAAAATAGAGGTTAAGCAGTGAAAATTCTCACATTTATATTTTCCATCTCTGTATTTCTTTTTCCCCAAAAAATATTTGAATCATTTGATTATGATTCAAAACATTCTTTTGTAGGTACAAATACGTATGAATTCACTGTCGATGAAGAGGGTAAGGAAAGCCGTACATTAGTCATTAAAGATATTTTTGGCGATATTCACATTGAGGGACAAGAAACATATAAAGTGCATATTCAGGAAGAAATAAAGGTGCGATCCAGTTCTGAGCGGAGAGCCAAAAAATATTATGAAGAAAGTCGTACAGCAATAAAAAAATCAAGCGATGGCAATATCATCGAAATCAGAGGAAGTTCAAAACATAAGGAAAGTGTTTCGTATAAATTTAAAATTATTGTCCCCGTTCAATTTAGCATTAAAATAATGATTACCGGCGGTGATATTGACGTATCAACTATCTCCGGTGTGGTAAACGCTACTACAAGTGGTGGCGATATTGAACTTAATGGCATTAGCGGGAAAATTGATGCAAAGACTGCCGGTGGCGATGTAGAAGTCCGTAATTCTGAAGGGAATGTGAACCTGTCAACTTCCGGTGGTGATGTTGAAGTATTATATACGGATGGTCAAATTACAGGTACTACCAGTGGTGGGGATATTGACATTCGATATGTAGAAGGGAATGTGAATGTAAAAACCAGCGGCGGAAGCATTGAATTTGCCAAAGTAAATGGACAAAGTATTGTGGGTATTACATCCGGTGGTGACATTGAGGTTGAAGATGTTCGCGGTAATATGGAATTGAGAACATCCGGGGGAGATTTGATCATCGAAGATTTGGATGGCAATCTTATGGGTAAAACATCCGGAGGGGATATTAATCTAGAATCGGTGAACGGACATGTGGAAATTTTCACAAATGCCGGATCTATCGAAGGAGAAGAACTAAATGGAAGTATCAAAGCCGAAACAGGCAGTGGTGATATTGAAATTGTGAAAATCTGGAATCAGTCTTTGACAGATCATACCATAAACCTTGAAACAGGAAATGGATCAATAGATCTGTCACTTCCCGATGAATTTCCTTCCACAATCAATGCCCGCATACGTGGAAGTCACACAGGACATACTATTGAAAGCGAATTCCCTATAACACTTACATCAAATAGTAACGAAATCCATGGTCTTATTGTAAATGGTAAGGGAACGTTTCCCGTTGAATTGAAAACAGATCATGGCGATATAACTTTAGAAAAGGAATAAATGATGAGAGATATACTATTAATCACACTTTTATTTTCATTTGTTTTTGCACAGGA
>JACNLB010000095.1:6780-11092 GCA_014381755.1 Fidelibacterota bacterium
GAAACAAAATTATTTGGTGACCATACTGTCGAAGCAGGTGCAGTTAACAGTAATAATATTCGCATATTAGGCGGTAATCTATTTGTGTATGGTACTGTTGATGGAAAGATAACTGTGGTTGGCGGAGATGTAACTCTTGGCTCAACTGCTGTTGTAAACGGAACGATCGTTGCTATTGGTGGAAGTGTTCAGAAAGATGATGCAGCTGTCATCAATGGTAAAATAGTTGAAACACATTTAAAAGAAGGCTTGGTCTACCGGGAAATGGAGCCGGCTGAAAGTATCGACGGTGAGTCAAAGTTAGTCATAAAAGATCGTTCCATTCGGGCGACTGAGAGTTGGATTCATCCGGAAAAAGATGAATTCATATTTAATCGAAATGAAGGATTTGTTTTTTCTCTAAATCACACGTGGGATGGCGCTAAAAAATCATCAGTTCGTTTGAACACAACTCTCAGTTACCGCTTTGGTTCGGATGAACCGGCAGGACGCTTAACGTTGGAAAAATCATTCTTTTCAAATAGCAATCTGGTATTTTTTGGAAGTGTTTTTAAAGAAATCAGAACAGATGATTATTATCGTTTAGATGAAGGTGAAAATACATGGGCAGGTTTACTCGGACGCCAGGATTTTTACGACCGTTGGGATGAAGAAGGCTGGTCAGCCGGAGTTGGATTGGATTTATATCGTGTAAAAATGAAATTAAAACTAGCATCCATTAAGCAGGACTCCATTGCTGTGGATGATCATCTTTGGAGTTTATTTAACAAAGAACGTGATTTACGGCCAAACCCTGAATTTGATGTTCAGGACCAAATGGATTATATCCAGGCAACGGCTGCATTTAAAACCAAATCCTATTCTCCCATTTCAACAGGTTTAAAAATATTTGTCCAAGGAGAAGCCTATCAAAAAGCGGATGATGGTGCAAACATATATACGCTGGAATCAATCCAATTGCGCAAACGCATTTTTGGTTTTGTAAAAATGAATTGGGAAATGGCTTATGGACTCGTCTTTCGTTCTCAATTCATGGCCGGTACATCCGAAGGGCGTCTCCATGAGTTTCGCAAATTTGGTGTAGGCGGACTTGGCTCTGTCAGTGCTTTCCCATATAAATTTCAAATCGGTGATCAAATGGTCCAATTGAATGGAGAACTCATTTTCACCGAAGATTTTACAGATGAGTGGTTTTTCTTAAAGCTGTTTGTAGATGGTGGTTATGCTTGGACAGGTTCATCATTTAATTTTAATCAGCAAGATTTTATGGATTACGGAATTTCATCTGCGGGTATAGGGTTCGGCAGCGCTGACGAGGATGACCTAAACTGGTCCATGAATATTGCTAAACCTCTGGATGGTAGTGACTATCTGGAAACAACCGTTAGACTTAACTACAATTTTTAAAATGAAAAATATACTATTTTACACACTCATATTTATCCTTCCATTATTTGGAAATGGAAAAAATGAGGACGATAAAGACGTTATTATCCGAGATCATTTTCATTACTTTATCAAAGAGGTTGATCGTCTGGAGGTTGAAATTGATTTTCAGATGGGGCAATTAGATTTATTACCCAATAAAGAAAATCCGACAGACTTTGATGGATTTTCTGAATACAGCCCAATCCATTTTGAGTCACCGGATATACATTACTATGTTATTGGCAATAGCGGTCAATTAGATATTCGCACAAATCCACGGGACCACTCAGAAGATAACTCCTTTTCTTTTAGCTGGGATAAAGAGCAATTTCATAATAAAAGCGAATTTAAGCTTCCGTTAAATTTGCCCACAGATGTTGAACTTGATTTTGGCATGGGCGAGGCGAACCTCGATCTCTCGGGGATCCAGATTAGTTTATTAAATATAGAATGTGGAATGGGTAGTGTGGAATTAGAAATCAATACTCAAAATAATATCCAATGTGAGATTGTCGATATTCAAACAGGCATGGGCGAATTCACAGGTCGTGGTTTGAGTCATCTAAATTCAGAAATTGTCAATATAGAAGTTGGTATGGGAGCTGCCGAACTTGATTTTTCTGATCCAATCAGTAGAGATATGGAAATCGAACTTGAAGTAGGTTTGGGTTCCATCGAGTTGATTTTACCTGATAATGTAAATATTTCTGCAAAAGTCCATGATCACTTTTTATCGTCTATTGAACTTGAGGGTTTGGTGAAAAAAAGAAATAAATATATTTCAGAACATTGGGATAGTTCTAAACCAACCGTAACCTTGGATATGTCAGTTGGGTTGGGATCGATTGAATTAGAAATAGCAGATTAGATTTTTAAAAATATCTCCCCTTCCCTAATTTCCACAGGAAATGATTTTAGTTTAATTGCTTCATTTCCCACGGCACATTCTTTCTTTATATCAAATTCCCATAAATGGAATTTACATTGCACAGTTTTGTTTGTTATATGTCCATCTCCCAGTGAAGCTCCCCGGTGAGGGCAGCGGTTATCCCAGGCAAAGATTTTTCCTTCTACATTGAATACAGCAATGGGTATATCATGAACCATAATCACTTTAGCTGATTTTTCAGGGAGATCGTCTATATGGCATACCTTGATCATTTAATTCATCTTTTCATTGTAATTTAAAAATAATAACCACCACCCCACGAGACCCCGGGGCTGAGGAGGGGATTTAGGGGCGGTGTAAAATAATAAAGTCATTCAAACTCCAATTTGAATCCTAACTATTTACGATAATACCTTAACACTGTAATACTAAACCATACTCAACACTTCAGCAACCAGCTTGGAGATACCTTCCGCTGTTTCTTTGATACGTTTCGCTTCCATATAAGCAGGTGTTGAAACGACCTTCTTTTCCAAATCTACAACAATATCTTCCACTGGGCAGCTTACATGTTTGGCACCCATCGTATTGATGTCCTTTGCTGTTTGCTCATCAAAACCAATGGTCATTTCTGTTTCATCACCGAGAATTTTGGCCATCATTGCCGGTGCAATACAAATAACACCGATGGGCTTTTTATCTTCATGGACTTCTTTTGTAAGACGCATGACATCCGGATTTACAGAACATTCAGCGCCGGCCATGGCATAATCACTTAAATTTTTCGCGACTCCAAATCCTCCGGGAAAAATCAACGCATCCACATCACTTGAAGACACTTCTGCCATATCTTTTATGTCTCCCCGGGCGATTCGTGCCGATTCCATAAGGACGTTTCGATATTCATCCATTTCCGTTCCCGTATAATGGTTCACCACATGCATTTGATCAATATTGGGCGCCATTAGGACCATTTCAGCTCCGGCCTTATCCAATTCCAACATGGTTATAACTGTTTCATGGATTTCTGATCCATCATTCACTCCGCATCCTGATAAAACAACTCCTACTCTTGACATATTAACTCCTTTGAATTCACTTTAATATTTCTGGATAATCCTGAAAATTTTGTCCTTTTCACCGCTGATCCTTTAAACAATTTACGAAATCCTGCTTCATCCAGTAATTGCCAATCTTTGTTTTTCCATTCGATTATTTCTTTACGCGGTTGGAACGATACAGCTTTTGATTTTTGTGAAAATTTCTGATTCCATGGACAGACTTCCTGACAAATATCACATCCGTAAATCCAATCATGTAAATCTGTTTGACCTTCTGGCAATTCACCGCGATGTTCGATGGACAAATAAGAAATGCATTTTTCTCCGTAGATCTCATATGCACCTAATGCTTGGGTTGGGCAGGCATCAATACACGCAGTACATGAACCACACAAATCTTCACTAAATGGTTTGTCGTAATCGAGTTCAATATCTAAAATTAATTCACCCAGAAAAAGCCAACTGCCGTAATCACGGGAAATAAGATTCGTATGTTTTCCTTGCCATCCGATCCCGGCCTTCTGCGCCCACACTTTGTCCATAACGGGTGATGTGTCTACACATACGATCCCTTTAACATCTGGGGCTTCTTCTTTCAGCCAACCTAATATTTTAAAGAGACCCGATTTCAGAATATCATGATAATCGTCTCCCCAGGCATAATTACTTATTTTATAATCCGTTGGCAAATCATTTTGTGTATATCCGGAGTAATAATTCATTCCAACAGAAATGACTGATTTTGCTTCAGGGAAATAATTGAATATATCTCCACGTTCATCTTTCCTTTTTACGATCCATTCCATGTTTCCGTGGTGTCCTTTTTTCAGCCAAGTGTCTAAATTCGCTTTTTCTTGGGGAGTGGAAACTGCAGGAGTAATACCCACTTTTTGAAAACCAAATTCAAGCGCTTTGGATTTAAGTTGAGAAGATA
>JACNLB010000120.1:0-53493 GCA_014381755.1 Fidelibacterota bacterium
GGCCTACTTCCAAAATTAAATCGCTGCTGTCTTTTCCGGCAGCTTCCAGCTCCCGAATCTGCAAGCGTGTTTGTTGAATTTTTTCACGAATGGGCTGTGTTTTTAATGTATATATACATTCTTGTGCAACTATTAACGGATCGTCTACCTTGTTTTCATTCATCAAAATTCCAGCAACAGTTTCCCTTTCCCCTTTGTCCTTAAATTCTTCCAAAACAGCAGCTGTTGATCCGGACCCATTCTTCAAAAGTAATTGGGCTGTTTTATTCAAAAGTGGTTCAGTTAAAAGATGTATATTTTTTTCCACAATCCCTTTTACATCACGAAATGCAGTCAGCATAGTACTGATAATCTCAATCTGGGCTTTTTGAGCAACAGTTGTAAATAATGCAGGTTCTGCCGATTTGGATTCATGTATTTGAGGTGGTTTTTGCTTGCGACTGACAACATTCCGAAACTGTTTTACCATTTCCTGCTCGTTAATGTTCAATTTATGTGCCAGTGTCTGGAGCAAGTCATCGCGAATGATACCATCACTAACACCGGCAATTTCTTCAAGAATTTCCTTTACCAAATTTGAACGCTCCACAGCAGGGAGTTCCATAGCGCCGGTTTTTTCCAAATGAAAATTTAACAGCTGAACAGCTTGATCAATACCGGCTCGAATAGCATCACCGCCCTCTTTCCGAACCCAATCATCCGGATCCAATCCTTCCGGCACGCGAACAACCAATGCTGCAATGCTATTTTGGAGCAGTGCATATCCCGCACGCAGTGATGCTTTTTGCCCAGCTTCGTCACCATCATAGGCTAAATATACTTTTTGGGTAATTTTGCCAATTTGGACTGCATGTTTTGTGGTGAAAGCAGTACCGGAGACAGCCAAAACATTTTCGATTCCTGCCTGGACTAATTGGAGAAAATCCATATATCCTTCCACCATTACAGCCGATCCGGTGCTGCGTACAGCCGGCGCTGTTTTGTGATAACCGTAAAACACTTCACTCTTATGATAAAGTGGTGTTTCAGGGGAATTCATATATTTTGCAGGATCATCGCTATCGAATACCCGTCCGCCAAACGCAATCACTTTACCGGTGCGGTTCATAATGGGAAACATAATTCGCGAGCGGAAACGATCAATAACGCCCTGCTTTCCTTTACCAAACAATCCTGATTTATCCGCGCTCTCCCGGGAATAGCCCTGCCCTTTTACTTTTTCTGTAAGAAATACCCAGGCATCCGGTGCAAATCCAACGCGATATTCTTTCAGTGTTTCTTCAGTTAGACCACGCTCGAGCAAATAATCCAAGGCAGCTTTACCAGGATCAGAAAACAAGTTTTTAGAGTAAGCAGAAGCAGCAATTTCATGGAGTTCATATAATTGTGTAAATAATTTTTTGGAACCGCTATCGCCGGAAAGAGCCACTTCAATTCCATAATGGGAGCCCAATTGCGTAACAGCTTCCACAAAAGAAAGATTCTCATGCTCCATAACAAAATTGAATACACTGCCTCCCGCACCGCAGCCGAAACAATGGTAAATCTCTTTTTCAGGAGCTACGCTGAAAGAAGGTGTACGTTCATCATGAAAGGGACAAAGTCCAAAGAAATTCCGGCCGCGCTTTTTGAGATTTACATATTGAGATACGACGTCTACAATATCCGCAGAGTTACGAATTCTATCGATTGTTTCCTGGCTGATACGGGCCATTATAATTCTTCTTCCGCTGTTTCCATTAATTCCTGAACAAATTTTTCCCCTTTTGCAACTGGATCCTGCAAATTGAAAACATTTATTATTTTTAATCTAGTTGATGTCATGAATCTGGCGATAGTTGACTCATCGTGAATAATTTTTGTCCATTCCTTTTTTTGAGAAATATCCAATGCCCAAATAAATACCATCACAACCAATAACGCTTTTATGGCTCCAAAAACAAAACCCATGCCTCTATTTAATAATTTGGTGCTCTTTGATAGCAGTAATACATGAATGAATTTGGTTACAAGTCTAGCTAGAAAAAGTACTATCAAAAAAACAATCGTAAAACTAAAGACCATGACCACCCAGGGATTAATATTAAATATATTCAATACAATTCCGGATAATTCCACGTAATAGCCCCAAGCAAACGAAATAGCTAATAACAATCCCAACAATCGGCCAAATTCTTCCACAAGGCCACGTTTGTAGCCGATGATTCCCAGGGCGATAATAAACATTGATGTTAATATATCTAGAAATAATATCATCGTTTAACGGTCAAGAGGCTTGTTATACGGTATACGGTTAGGAGGCTCGTAATACGGTAATCGGTTAGGAAGTTCGTTAAGAATATCGTTCACGTCTGCTGTCCTTAAATTTCGTCCACGTTTTAGCAAGATTATAAATCTGACGGGACGCTTTATCATAGTTATCAATTAATTTTTCTAAATCAATACCATTCATTCTTTTCAGATACAAATCACGACACATTTCTAAACCGACAATTGTTTCATTGCTTTCCGCCATTGCATCGTCTAAGTACTTTTGAAAACCAAATTTCTGATGTCTTTTTGAATAACCTTCTGCTATAAGCCTCGGTACAGCTTTGGTGGAACGACGCAGTTGGTCTGCCAAATCATATTTTTCTTCTGGTGGTAATTTTGTTATTACATTCATATGAATAAATATGCAATTTGAATAAGATTCTTGATAAACTTCTAAATCTCGAAATGATTTTATACTCATAATTTTAATCTCGTTAATCGGTCATTAAATTCGGTAAGCGGTTAAGAGGCTCGTAAAAACAATACGAGCATCGTGACCGTAACCGAAAATCGTTTCATCGTTCAACTCAATTTTTCCCGGACCAAAGATTGCACCAATTTCCCATCTGCTCTTCCCTCGGATCGCTGCATAACAACAGGCATTACTTTCCCAAAATCTGACATGGAAGCGGCGCCTGTTTCTTCTATTACAGCATTGATCAAAGCGTCTAATTCTTCTGCATTCATCATTTGGGGCAAGTATGTTTCAAGCACTTCACGCTCTGATTGTTCTTTTGAAACAAGATCCTCTCGGTCGGCTTTGGTATACATTTCAATGGCTTCATTGCGCTGTTTCACCAGCGTTTTAATCACCTGCATTTCTTCCTGTTCATTCAAATCTTCACGTTTTTCAATTCGCTTGTCCTTCAATTTTGAAAAAGCACCTCTTAAAGTTGTGGCTTTTTCTTTTTCACCGCTTTTCATAGCAGCGTACATATCTTTTTGAATTTGAGATGATAAACTCATTTTAACTCCTCTTATGATTGATCGATTCGTTTCATGGAAACAAGCAGATTGTCCTGATCTGTTTCAAAGCCAATAAATCGCCGTCCTTTAATTTTTGCTGCAACGCCAACACTGCCTTTGCGCATGAATGGATCCACAATCCAGTTAAGCTTAAAACTGCTGGCTTTAAGAATTTTTTCAAGCAGCATTTCCGGAATGTCTCCTTTTTCTTGTTCAGAACCAGCTGTAAAATATTCCAGCCAGAGATTGGACATATCTTCACTCGTTTGGGAATCATCTGCTTTATTATCATTTGTTATCATTTCCCTATCGAAGATAAAATCACCTGTTTTTGTTGCCAGCCAAATATCACCTATTTCATTGAACCATGTAGCTTCTTGTATTGATTCCCTGGCTTTTCTATCCCGCCAGGTTATCCGTGTTTGAACCCTGAAATAATCGCTCAACAGTGCATGATACATTCCTGAAAAACGCCATCCGCAAAGTAAATAAATCGCGCCTGTATTCTTTAATACGCGCTGACTTTCCTGCAACCATTTATTGTTCCAAGTATAGTATTCCTGAAGTGTCATTTTTTGGCCTTGAGTACCAATATTCCGCCATGGGCTTATCGGAGGAGCAGTCAGAATCAGGTCAATGGATTTTTCCGGTACTCGTTTTAATCCTTCCAACGCATCCGCAAGAAATAAGCCTTCCTCCATCGTGTCCGGCGTCATAACAATTTCATCTGCCTTGCGAACTGCAGGCAAATATCGGTTCAGATCATCAACCGATAATCCGGGATAAGGCTCCAAGGGATTGGAGAATAGGGGGTTGAGGTGCTCTTTTTCCATTTCTGACAGACGAAAATTTACACGCTTCTATCGTCAAATATAATCGTTTAACGGTAATCTGTTATGAAATTCATCGGAGCATTTCGAGCATCGTTTAAACTAAAACCTAAATGTTACCAGATAGTTGTTGATATGACTAACTTCTTAAAGCAAAATTATAATTATGGAAAAGTCTAAAGTATTATTTGTTTGTACGGGAAATTCGTGTCGCTCCCAAATTGCAGAGGGAATTTTAAGAGATGCTGCCGGGGAAGAATTTGACGTTTTTAGTGCAGGGAGCCACCCGTCTCACGTCCATCCCATAGCCATAAAAGTAATGAGCGAATGGGGTATTGACATTTCTGAACATACGTCAGACCCCATCGATTATTTTTTGGACAAAGAAATTGATATTGTTATCACCGTATGCGATCATGCCAATCAGATTTGTCCCGCCTTCCCCGGTGATGTTGAAAGACTACATTGGAGTATTAAAGATCCCTTTTCCGGCTGGGATGCAAATGATGACTATTTAGAAGCATTTCGGGAAACACGGGAAACAGTCTGCGAAAGAATTGAGGAATTTTTGAAAAGCAGAAAAGTAGAGTAGTGGATTGCGGTCTATAAAATACGGATGGTTATTTTTATTATTTTCAAGTTATATATCCAGTCAGATTCGTATTACGGAGATCATGTATGACCTGGATGGGACTGATTCACCAAACGAATTTGTAGAAATATACAATTTATCATCAATTGATACTGTCAATCTTGCCGGCTGGCAAATCCGCGACCGATCATCAACAGATGCTTTGCATGATTCCGGCTATGGCCTGGTTATTCCACCCGAATCCTACGGTATAATCTTTGAAGGAGACTATAACTTCAACACCGGTATTTATGCTGATTCTATCCCGGCGGGAGTTGTGCTGATTAAAGTTGACGATTCAAGTATCGGCAATAGCCTTTCCACAAGTGATTCCTTGTTTCTCATATCATCTGAAGGAGTAGTTCAGGATTCTATCGGTTGGACTGATATTGCTCCGGATGGCTTTTCTATTGAAAAAGTGCGGATTGAATTAGCCAATTCACCATCCAATTGGGAGTCAAGTCAAGATTCGTTGGGGACTCCCGGCAGCATTAACAGTGTAGAACCATTTACGATTGATGGTGAATTGATTGCTGATTCGTTGACCGCTGAACCGGAAATTGTAAACATCAGTGAGACTGTAATCATCCATGGTTATGTGACTAATAGTGGCCGCACAGCCATTTCCGGCGATGTTGAAATATGGGATGGGGAAGATATTTTGGAATCGATCTTTATCAGTTCTTTAAATGAATTGGATACCACAGACTTTTCTGCAGTTATAGGTCCGTTTACTTCGGGGCAAAAGAATTTGGATGTCCATTTTGCCATTAGCAATGATCAAGATACAGCCAATAATAATTTTACTGTTTCTTTTGGCGTTCGCTATCCGGTCGGACTGTTTACTATTAATGAATTTCTGCCTTATCCTGAAAGCGGGGAGTCTGAATTCGTTGAATTGTTTTATCATGGAGATAATTTTTTGTCCCTTTCCGGATGGAGTATAGCAGATCAAAACAATAATCCTGCTTTGTTTGGCGAGATTAACGTTGAAGATCAAAACTATATTGTTATTGGCGCCGACTCTGCTCTATTGTTTTCAATTCCGGATTCCAGTTTATTTTTAACTCCCCTGTCATCATTCCCTGCTTTAAACAACGGCGGCGATGCCATTCGAATCTATGATCCGTTCAATACATTAATTGATTCATTAACCTATTCCGGCAACTGGGATTATGATCGAGGTCAATCCATGGAAAAAATATTTACAGATCTTGTGTCAGCAGATTCTGCGAGCTGGCTGCCGGCAGTTGATGCGAATGGCAGTACTCCGGGACTTCGCAATTCTGTCATGCCCTGGCCCTATGATGGAGCCATTATTTTTGAAAATATCAAGCTCGATCCGATTATTCCATCACAAACAGATTCGATTGAACTGGCCATTCCGGTGGTTAATTCCGGGCAGAATGCTTTGTCCGGTGATATGTATATTGAATACAATGAAGATGAATTGGCCAGTACAGTTGTTTCTATTCCAATTCCCGGGGATACAATTTTAGCTACGTTAATTATTCCGCCACTACCTTCCGGTGAAAACATATTATTTCTGGCGCTGGATGTGTTGAATGACGGCAATATTACTAATAATGCTGATACAGTTCATATAAAGGTACGTTATCCCTTTGGTACCATTCGTCTGAACGAATTCATGGCGAAGCCCAATAATGACCAGACTGAATTTATCGAATTGGTCAGCTTTGATGCATTTAACCTGAACGGTTGGTCATTTAGTGATAACAATCAGCAGATGAAACGAATTAGCAATTTTACCGTTGAAAATGGTGATTATATTGTTCTCGGGGCTGATTCCAGTATTTATCCCCTGCAAAACAGCGCGGCTCATTTTGTGGTTTCCGAAGATGGTTGGCCATCTTTGAATAATTCAGGTGATGCTATTTTCCTCTACGACCTCACCGGCAGCATTATTGATTCATTGCGTTATGATTCGGATTGGCCATTAACAGATGAAATTTCCACTGAAAAATTGCGACCGGAATTTGCTTCATTTACTTCTGCAAATTGGGGGTTGTCAACGGATACAACAGGAATTACTCCCGGTTTTTCAAACTCCATTACTCTTTTTGATTTAGACGGAGCCCTGCTTCCGGATTTAACATGGCATGAACCTCTTTATCCTAAAAATGATGAATCCATTTTTCTTTTTGCAACAGTCGTAAACAGCGGTGTGACTTCTTTTGAGGGATCAATTATTCTGGCAATTGACGGCGATGAATATGGTTCATCGGATTTTTCCACTATTGAACCGGGTGACACAGCTATCCATGGTCTAGAATTCGGACCGCTTATTTCCGGTTATCATTACGCTGAAATCACCTTGGATATTGCAGGGGATGAAAATAATACAAATGACGTTGCAGGTGATTCAATCCTGATTAGCTATGATTTTGGAGATGTGGTACTTAACGAATTCATGGCTGTTCCTGATTCAATGCAATCGGAGTTTGTTGAGCTTGTTTCAATTAACTCTGTAAAAATGGATAACTGGTCGGTGAGTGATAATAGCATGTCCTTGAAAAATTTTAGTTTTGGAGATGTAGCTGAAGAACAGTTTTTGGTTTTGGTGGCAGATTCCATCATAACTGAATATCTGCCAGAAAATGGAAATTGGAAAATTCCAGAAGGCGGCTTTCCGGGATTAAACAACACCAGCGATGGTATATATTTATACGATATGACCAATGTTATTATAGATTCATTGGTTTACACTTTAGACTGGGGTATTGTTGAAAATCGTTCGCTTGAAAAATACCGGCCGGAATTTCTATCCAGTGACTCTTCCCGCTGGGCAGTTGCGGTAAACGAGACCGGTCAGTCCCCCGGTCAAGCCAACAGCGTGTATTATGAACAATTGTCAAAAGCAGGGCAACTGGTTCTGGAACCCAATCCATTTTCACCTGATGGAGACGGATTTGATGATTTGCTTTATATCAAATATAAGCTGCCCTTTGAATATGGCGTTATTTCCATTCAGATTTTTGATGTAATAGGCCGAACAATTGCTGTGCCTTACTGGAATATGTACACAGCCCAGGAGAATATATTCACGTGGGACGGCAAACGAAAAAATGGGGAAGCAGCGCGAATCGGTGTTTATATAATTAAAGTAAAAGCAGCGGATCAAGCCAGCAGCAAAACCTGGGAAGATATCCAAACAGTTGTTTTAGCAAAACAGTTGTGAATTTGCCAATTAGTGGTATTTATTAAAATTTTACCATGTATATTCATATATAACACTTGTATTTACATGGTATTACCCGTATAATTCCGCATGAAATTCATAAAAAGAAACACTGATTTAAAAAAAATACAGAATTATTTAGACATTTTTCCCGCTGTTGCTATTTTGGGTGCAAGACAATGCGGAAAAACAACTATAGCTCGAGAATTTAAATACGCTCATTATTTCGATTTAGAAAACCCCGGGGACCTAAGCCGGTTAGATAATCCAAAATTAGCTTTAGAAGATTTAACAGGTTTGATTGTCATTGATGAAATACAACTAAAACCTGATTTATTTCCATTATTGAGATATTTGATTGATAACCATCCCAAGCAAAAATATCTTATTCTTGGAAGTGCCTCCAGAGACTTAATTCGGCAAAGTTCTGAATCTCTTGCCGGCAGAATTGCCTATTATGAATTAGGAGGGTTCAGCCTTCATGATTTTGAAATGAAACATAATCGGGAATTATGGATTCGGGGTGGTTACCCTAGATCTGTTTTGGCACATTCCGAAACAGAAAGTGCGTTATGGCGTGAAGAATATATCAAAACGTTTTTAGAACGGGATATTCCCATGTTAGGAATCAGAATTCCTGCTCACACTCTACGCAGATTTTGGACAATGATTTCACATTATCACGGTCAATTACTGAACCAAACGGAATTGGGAAGATCTTTTGGAATTTCTGATATGACTGTTCGAAAATATTTGGATATATTAGAATCCACATTTATGATTCGCATACTACAACCATGGTATGTAAATATTGGCAAACGGCTCGTAAAACGACCTAAAATTTATCTTCGTGATTCAGGAATTTTCCACACATTGGTATCTATTGAAAATGGTGATCAGTTATATTCCAACCCCAAATTAGGATCTTCATGGGAAGGCTTCGCCTTGGAAACTGTATGTCGATCTATTGATAAACCGACCAATTCCGTATATTTTTGGCGAACAAGTAATGGCGCTGAATTGGATTTATACTGGGAGGCAAAAGGAAAGAATTGGGGTATAGAGTTTAAATACGCCGATGCCCCTACATTAACCCCTTCTATGAAAATTGCCAATGAAGATTTGAATTTATCACATCTATGGGTTGTATATCCCGGTACTGATTGTTATTCTTTAACAAAAAATATCACCGTACTTCCCTTTAATAATATTTTACCTTCTTGGGATTATTCTCAATATTAACAATGAAACAATTGAAAACGATATGTCCGGAAGTCAAACATGTTTAGATGTTCATTAAATAAAATTAGTAAAAAAGCTGTAAATTCGCCGGATTTTAAAATTGCAAGAGAGGATCAAATGCGTTATCTAATTACCATTTTGCTTACAATTTCAGTATTGTTTGCTGAAACAAAACATCTAATTGCTCCGGACGGCTCAACAGTGACGATCAGCCGAGACGAGTACGGAGTTCCCCACATTAGTGCTGATAACGAGGCAGCGTTATTTTTCGGTCAGGGGTTCGCAGAAGCCAATGACCGCTTATACCAAATCGATTTAAATCGCCGGGCAGGAACAGGTCGTTTGAGCGAGTGGTTTGGCAGCTTGGCATTGGATTTTGATAAAGATATTCGGAGAAATGGATATACAAAGGCAGAGTTAAACACGATGATCGGCAGTTTGTCGGATGAAGTGCGGACTGCGTTTGAGGGATATTCGGCTGGGATAAATGCTTATGCGGATACCATGAATCAATCGCCGGATATGTATAAACCCACACAATACGACGATATGGATTTCGACCCCATTACGATTCAAGATCTTGCAGCATTTGGTGTATATATGCTCTGGGACTTCGGAAAATTTGGCGGACATGAATTATCCCGATTAAATGAGTTACAAAATAATGGCTGGGATTGGTTTAATGAAAATCGGCCTGTCAATGATCCTTCATGTTCTACAACCATTCCTGGTTCGGGTCAAACAGCATCCCAAACTTGGCATTACTCCGGCATGACCATCCCGGAAGAAGTTGCATTAGAATACGAAGCGAGGCAGGAATATATGCTTCAGTTTAAAAAAGATCATGGGCTCATTTATAAGTTTGGTAGTTTTGCTACATTAGTGTCTCCCGGTTTTTCCACAACCGGAAATGCTTTATTATTGGGCTGTCCGCAAATGGGCGCACCTGAATATGATAACCCTACCGTTACGATGGAAGTTGAACTGGAATGTCCCACGATTCATACCGGCGGTATGTCTGTTCCGGGAATGCCTTTTGTTATTCTTGGCCACAATGAAAACGTTGGCTGGACATGGACCAGCGGTGTTAGTGATAACGTTGATACGTATATAGATTCAACCCAAAGTATGAACTTCAATGATGGTTACTGGCATAACGGTGGATGGGTAGATTTTGAGGTGATTGTAGATACCATTAATATGATTGTTGGAGAAGAGATATTTACACATTACCGAACCATTCACGGACCTGTTGTTAGTTCTTATTTACCATTGAAGCAGGTGTTTTCCCACAAGATGACATTTTGGATGGATGAACTGCTCATGGCAGAGTATGTTTACGATGTTAATAAAGCAACAAGTATATACGAATATGAAAATGCGTTGAGTACAGCTTCCATGTCTTTTAATTGTTTTGTGGTTGACCAAGATCAGAATATTGGTTTTTGGCATTCCGGTCGCTTCCAAGATCGTACCGATGGTGTACATCCTTATTTGCCCCATAAAGGCGATGGTTCAGAAGAATGGGGCGGGTTTATTGATTTTGAAGATTTGCCTCAATCGCTCAATCCGGATTTAGGATATTTTACAAATTGGAATAATAAGCCGGCACCCGGATGGAACAATGGTGACTTTGGTCCTTGGATTTCCGGAGGATGGATTTGCGATGGGGTGGATTATATTACCAATTATGTTACTTCTTTTTCCAATATGACTTTAGAAGATGTAAAAAATGTTCCCAACGCAATTAGCAGTCATGGGACATTTCAAGCTGCCTATGAATTCAATGGATCTGACATTATTGATTATAATATCAACCCTCCAGGGCAAAGTGATTTAGTCCACTTGGATGGAACTCCCAGCGATCATAAAAATGACCAGTGGCCCTTACATCAGGAATGGAATTTTAAAGAAATGCTTTTTGGTGAAGAAATTGCCGGAACAGACCCCGATATTTTACCCAATGAGTTCAAATTGTTTGCACCGTATCCCAATCCGTTTAATCCTATTACAACCATCCGGTTTTCTGTAGAGACAGGGCATGTCACAACTTTACGGGTTTATGATATAACCGGGCGGTTAGTGGATGAATTGATTAGGGGTAAACGTGCAGCCGGTGAGCAGGAAATAATTTGGAATGCAGATGGATTGGCCAGTGGTGTTTATTTTGTAAAATTAGAAAGCGGAGAAAAACATCAAACGCAAAAGTTGTTATTGTTGAAATAAAAAAAGGGGCAGAAACTGCCCCTTTTTTGTATCTATTCTTTCTGAAATTTAAATCCCAAATCCTATGCGGAGGTTTATACTTCCAAAGCCACTGGCATCGGGGATAACATCTTCCACGATAGTATAACGGTAATTCAAAAAAGTATCCAACATCAGTAATTTAAATTGAAGACCGGTCTGAAAATGGAAACCGGAAGCTTCGATTGTATTGTCTTCCAAGTATTCCACAAGATTATCTTCAAGTGCAGATGGGTCACCTGCAGACAAATCTCCGCCCATTAGTTCTGTTATCATATCAATATCAGCGAGGGGTGTTGACACATGCGTGTTATATCCTCCACCAGCATGCAATTTTGCCCCAGCCAGAAAAGGAATTGATAAGCCAAATACTTTCTTCCGCAAGGTATAGTAGATGTCTGTGCTAGCCCAACCAAAATTAATCGGTTCCATTGTACCTGCTACATTTTCAAAGTTGATGTCGTATTTGTTGCCACGAACATTTGCATCTACTTCAAGATCAATAAAAGGAATGGCATCAATATATAGATACCCGCCAACTACATACGCTCCATCAAAGCTGCCGTTTGTTAACGTAACCCCAGGGATTCCTGATTCAGGACTGGATTCAGCAACACTAAATGAACTTTGTCCAAATTGCAATCCAATCCCGCCAATTGCGAATAAACTGGTTGTTGAAAAAATAATAGTTAAAAAGGTTATTTTAATATTTCTCATGGTATTCTCCCTGTGGTTTGAGGTTTAGATATCAATAAAGTTAAACGATCTTGGACTAATGATTAAAGTTATATAAATCGGAACTTATCCCGGTCAAAAATCGTAGATAAAGAGTAAATTCCTATAACTATTGAGGTAAATCATGAAACAGATGTTATTAGCAATCCTATTCACCTTTTCTGTGGGTCAGCTTCAGGCTAACGACAAAAATGTTATCGTCAAGAAAATTATTGTTAATTCAGACCAAGAAGAGAAAAATGTTGATGTCAATATTGAGGTGGAAAATGATCTTATGACATTGACTATTAAACAGAACGGAGAGGAAAACGTTTTTAAGGTCAATATTGATGATATAGATGCGTTGAAAGCGTTAAAAGAAGAGTTAGACATTTTGGGTATAGATTATAATATGTTAAAAATGGGTGATAAAAAAGATGAAGATGAAGTGCACGTTTTCTTTGGTGATAATCTTAATAGTTTTCATTTTGATTCTGAAAGTGGTGGATATTTAGGTGTTCAGATCCAGGATATTACAGATCAACTCCGGGATTATTTTAAAGTGAAAGGCGATGGCGGTGTACTCGTATCTGAAGTTGTGAAAGAAAGCCCGGCAGAAAAAGCGGGACTCGAAGCAGGGGATGTTATTATGAAAGTCAATGATGTTCGTATCAGCGATACAGGAGAGTTGACGCAGACAATCCGCAATGAAAAACCGGAAAGTGATGTAAATATAACAGTTATTCGGAAAGGGCGGGAAAAATCCTTAAAAGCTACACTAGGATCAAGCGATGATTCCTTTTCTTGGTTTGGAAAAATGGGAAATCATCATAAGAATGGAATGAAAAAACACAAAATGATGATGAAAAAAATAGGCCATGTTTGTTCAGATGACTGCGGTGATAATTGTACAATGAAAGGCCAAATGAAAATGGATGTAGATGTGGTGATGCCAGAGGGTATTAAAGATATGATGAAAAAGAAAATATATTGGAATAATGATGATGAATTGGAAAAACTGAAAAAGGATATTGAAGAATTACAGGAAAAATTAAATAAACAAAGCGATTCATAAACAAATTTTCACATTAATTATAAAAAAGGCTCCAACTGGAGCCTTT
This sequence comes from Fidelibacterota bacterium, assembly GCA_014381755.1. Classification (GTDB taxonomy): domain Bacteria; phylum Fidelibacterota; class Marinisomatia; order Marinisomatales; family TCS55; genus UBA2126. The sequence goes on from JACNLB010000120.1 coordinate 13,261, forward strand.
TTCTTTTCTATACTATATATACAGATATAAATTGATGGTGCCTCTTCAATATTTATGAACCGTTTTATCATTTTCAGTACACTACTTTTGGGAGTTATCACTGCCCAAAGTTACACGTGGCCGACCGATGCCGGTAAGTCGCTGAAATCTAATTATGGTGAATTTCGGCATCGCCATTTTCATATGGGGATTGATATTAAAACAGGTGAAAAAGAAGGCGCGTCAGTCTTTGCCGTTGAGGGAGGTTATGTGTCAAGGATGGTAGCAAATTTCAAGGGATACGGCCAAGCTCTATATATTATTCACCCGGACGGAAAAACAAGTGTCTATGCTCACCTTTCACAATTCAATCCGAAACTGGAACGATTTCTGAAATATTATCAAAACATGAATGAATCGTATTTATTAAACCACTATTTTGAACCAAATGAAATCAAGGTTAACGAAGGGGAATTGATCGGCTACACGGGCAATACCGGCTATTCGTTTGGACCGCATCTGCATTTTGAAATACGAAATGAAAACGAGCAACCTTTAAATCCACAGACGAATGGATTTACCATTGATGACCGCCAGTCACCAAAATTAAACGAATTGGCGATTATACCTTTGGCGAAGAATTCACGGGTTAACGGAAGTTTATTACCGGTACAAATTCCATTTTTCAGAAATTCCGATGGATCATATGAACTTGCTGATACGCTTAATATTTTTGGCCCTGTTGGGCTGGCGTTCCGAACAAAAGACAAACGCCAGGGATTTTCAGAAACCTATCAGTTGAAAACAATTGAATTGATCATTGATGGCAAACGGGAATACAAGCTTGATTTTGAGGTTCTTGACTACAGTTTAAATGACCATGTGCAATTGGTTCGCAATCATGGATTGCATCGTTTAAATCTTGGTTCCTTCCACAACCTTTTTCATCTAAAAGAAAATCCCAAATCAACTGTTCAGCCTGATAACCTTTCTGGAATTTTGAAATTACCACCAGGATACCACAAGCTGATCATCAAGTCAACAGATGCTAATGGAAATTCTGCTGAAGTTTCCGGTTGGATTTTTACCCACCCGCCCATCGATTTAGTTATCCAAGAAACACAACAGAATGGAAATGAAATCACTTTCAGTGTTCAATCCAAATCCATCAGTATTCCATTAAAAAATATAACCTGTTATTCATTTTCACCTTCGGGGTTTGCAGATAAAAAAATTGATCCTTTACGAATCGATAATAATGACGGTGGATTAATGGTAACGCTGGATATGAGAAGGATACAAGATCGCTCATTACAATTCATTGCCAAAAACAGAATGGGTACATTTTCAAAACCATTGCACTGGCATCCACAAAACATTGCAGTTGATTACAATGCTAAACCGGATATAAAGGTTAATCAAACTGCTGCCGGTATTATTGTCCAAATAGAAACGGGAAATATGGGTACAGCTAAACCAACTTTAATCTTGGATACACCTCAAAAACTTACAAATGTAGTTTTAGAGCAAATTCAACCTTATACATATATTTCTGAAGCATTGGAAGTAGCGTTATTCAAGGATGTAACTTCATTAAATGTCAGCATAAATAATGGCACGAATTACACATATAAATATGCATTTAAACCGGCACTCGCCAAATCAGGAGAACAGGCAGTTGTTGTTTCTGAAGATGAGATGTGTTCCCTGCAATCTCTCAAAACTACATTTTACGACCAAAGTTTAATTTGGATTGATGCTGTGGAAAACTCGGTGACGCCCTCCCATGGAAAATTTCTTTCGAATGTATATCAACTCCAGCCCTTTGATATTCCACTACAAGATACAGTTCGAATCGGTATCCGCTATGATGAAAATGCAGCAAAATTAGAAAAGACAAGTTTGTATTATTATGATCAAGATGATGGTTGGACATATATTCAATCCAAAGACTCAAAAAAACGACAGGTATTAACTGGAAGTCTGAAGAGTTTGGAAGCTGTGTGCATCCTCCAGGATAATATTCCACCGGTTATTAAATCTACATTTCCGGCTCATGGAGGACATTATTACACAGAAGATGTTCATCAACTGCAAGCCAATGTAGATGATCTTTTATCCGGCATTGCCCCTGAAGAAACATCTATGACTATGACACTTAATGGCAAGAGATTATTATATGCATTTCAGCCAGTTAGTCAAACCATATCTTATAATCTGCTCGATCGTTTAACCTTGGGTAATCATACCATGACTGTATCCGTGAATGATCGCGCAGGCAATTCCGCCAGCTCTCGAATAGATTTTGTGATAAAATAATGTTTTTTCCCTATAAAGATGATAATCCCCGTGTTCTCGTTCCGGTTGTAACGTACAGCATTATTGGCGTTAATGTTCTCCTTTTTCTTTACCAGCTCTCTTTGGCAATGTCCGGATCTGAAGCTGAAGTTTCATTTATTTATTTATTTGGATTGGTACCGGCTCAATTTCATATTATTAATCTTTTTACATCTATGTTTTTACATGGCGGCATTGCTCATTTGCTAGGGAATATGTGGTTTTTGTGGATTTTTGGTGACAATGTGGAAAGTGCTCTCGGCCATGCTCGATATACATTGTTCTATATTTTATGCGGTCTTGCTGCTGGACTGGCGCAAGTTTTATTCAATATTGATTCTATGATTCCCATGGTCGGCGCCAGTGGAGCTATCGCCGGAGTTCTTGGAGCGTATCTTATTCGTTATCCTCATGCCCAAGTTCATGTTTTTGTTTTCATATTCTTTTTCTTTACAACTATCAGAGTACCTGCAATTATTGTACTTGGAATTTGGTTTTTGACTCAATTAACCAATGGACTTGGTACCATGGGACTCGATACGACCGGTGGCGTTGCCTGGTTTGCCCATATTGGGGGATTTATTGCCGGGGTTGGATTCAATTTCATTTTTCAACATATAAAATTCAAAGAGTATTGATATGGAAAAACTAATCGCTTATGCCCAACAAATGAGATCTCATGCTCATGCTCCTTATTCTAATTATACAGTTGGGGCGGCTGTATTGACAGCCGATGGAAACATGATCGGCGGCTGTAATGTAGAATCCAGCAGTTATGGTTTAACATGCTGCGCTGAACGTGTAGCACTATATCGTGCTGTTGCTGAAGGGCATTCATCTTTCAAGGCTCTGGCTGTGGCAACGGAAAATGGCGGTTCTTTATGCGGTGCCTGCCGGCAAGTTGTGTGGGATTTATGTGGTGATATTCCTATTTTTATTACTGATAAAAACGGTAAGTTTGAAGAGACATCCTCTTCAAAACTGCTCCCGGAAGCGTTTGATCAAGATAATTTAACATGAAACAATCTTCTATATTAATCGGAATCGCCGGAGGAACAGGTTCTGGAAAAACATCCATTGCCCAAGAATTTGTTAAAGAATTCACAACAGGAGAAGTTGCAGTAATCCAGTTGGATTCCTATTATAAGGATTTAAGCCACATGTCCATGGAAGAAAGAAATGAACAAAATTTTGATCATCCCGATGCCATGGATTTTGAATTACTGCGCAATCATTTGTCAAAATTGAACCAATGGGAAAATGTTGAAATTCCTCGTTACGATTTTAGTACGCATACTCGTTTGGATGAATCAGTAACTATTACTCCACATCATGTTCTCGTTTTAGAAGGGATTCTAGCTCTATGGGACGCCCGACTACGCGAACTAATGGATATCAAACTATTTGTGGAAACACCGGATGATATACGTTTTATTCGACGATTAACACGGGACAGGGAGGAACGGGAGCGCACAACTCAATCCGTTATAGATCAATATTTACATACGGTTCGGCCCATGCATGAGCAATTTGTTGAACCCATGAAAGTTCATGCGGATCTTATTATTCCCGAGGGTGGTCATAATGAAGTAGCTGTTGATCTTATTCGGACTAAAATTAAATCAATACTCCAAATGCAGAGAAATTAAATGACACTTACACCACGCACTGGCGGTTGGATAGAGGTAATATGTGGTCCTATGTTCTGTGGAAAAACGGAAGAACTTATTCGCAGAATGAAGCGAGCCCAGATTGCTAAAATGAAGACGGCTATTTTTAAACCAAAAATTGATAACCGCTACAGTGAAAAGCATATTGTATCGCATAATCAAATGAAAATGGAATCATTTCTCGTTGAGGGTGCTGCTGAAATACTTGAAAAAGTAGATGGGGCTGAAGTGGTGGGGATTGATGAGGCACAATTTTTTGACGATAACTTAATCGATGTTTGCCAAGAATTATCCGCCAATAATAAACGTGTACTTGTGGCCGGATTGGATAATGATTATCTGGCTCGTCCTTTTGGACCCATGCCTAAAATCATGTGCGCCGCTGAATACCTAGATAAATTGCGGGCTATTTGCGTTGTCTGCGGGGAACCGGCTAATTTTACTCAACGAATTTCAACTGATGCTGGACAAGTTGTAATTGGCGAAACAGATAAATATGAAGCCCGCTGCAGAAAATGTTATCAACATCCGGAGAAAAAATAAATGGATCGTTTTATTGGACTTCTTGGTATTGTTGTTTTATTAGCAATTGCCTTTGCCCTTTCAAATAACAGAAAACAAATCAATATGCGTATTATTGGCTGGGGTCTTGGGTTACAAGCTATCTTCGCCATTTTTATTTTAAGGACCCCCATAGGCGGTCCGTTGTTTGGATATCTTGATAAAGCTATCCGTAAGCTTATTAGTTTTTCAGATGCGGGAAGTGATTTTTTATTCAAATCTTTTGTACCGGATGTGGGGTATCATGTTGCCATGATCAACTTTGCTTTCCGTGCTTTGCCAACCATAATATTCTTTTCCAGCCTTATGGCTGTTTTATATCATTTCGGTATAATTCAGATTTTCGTCAAATGGATCGCCAAAGCCATGCAAAAAACAATGGGCACCAGCGGATCGGAAACATTAAGTGTTTCCGCTAATATTTTTGTAGGTCAAACCGAAGCGCCGCTTATTGTTCGTCCGTTTATTCAACACATGACAAAATCAGAGCTCATGGCCGTTATGACAGGTGGATTTGCAACCGTTGCAGGTGGTGTGTTGGCTATTTATGTTATGTGGCTTGGGGACATTCCAGGAATCGCCGGCCACTTATTAGCGGCATCGGTCATGTCTGCGCCGGGAGCACTCGTTATAGCAAAAATTATTTATCCTGAAACCGAAACATCCGAAACAATTGGAGATCTGAAAATTGATATCGAACAACAAAGTACGAATGCAATGGAAGCGTTGGGGGACGGAGCTACCAGTGGATTAAAACTGGCTGCGAATGTGGCAGCCATGCTGGTTGCGTTTGTTTCACTCGTTGCCATGATTAATTATCTCCTTGGTTTTGCCGGCACATCCATGGAAACTATCCTCGGTTTTTTATTCAAACCCTTGGCATGGACAATGGGCGTTCCGTGGTCAGAAGCCGGAATATTGGGTACACTTATGGGCAAGAAGATTGTTTTTACAGAACTGATTGCCTATGGCGACTTAAAAGAGTTGATGTCATCAGGAGCCATTACGGACCGAACAGCTATTATTGCAAGTTACGCGTTATGCGGGTTTGCCAATTTTGGTTCAATCGGAATTCAATTAGGCGGAATTGGAGGCATGGCTCCGGAACGAAAAAAAGATCTCGCTAAATTGGTTACAAAGGCAATGGTCGGTGGTGCTCTTGCATCTTGGCTTACAGCAACTATTGCAGGATTATTGATTTAATTCTTATTATTTGTATAGGTAATTAATTATGCGTTTTATTTTTATCGGCCCCCCCGGCGTAGGAAAAGGTACTCAAGCTAAACGTATTTGTGATCATTTTGGTATTGTACACCTTTCTACAGGCGAAATTTTACGAGATGAAATATCAAATAATTCATCCGTTGGACAATCTGCAAAATCATTTATTGATGGGGGACAACTCGTGCCTAATGACGTTTTATTGAATATGATGTCCGACCGTCTCGCTCAAGATGATTGCATCAATGGCTACTGTCTGGATGGCTTTCCCCGAACAATTGCCCAAGCAGAAGGATTGGAACATATTCTGTCCGAATTAAATCAATCATTGGATGCTGTGGTCAGTATTGCAGCTGATGAAGAAGAATTGATTAACCGATTGGTGTTGAGAGGAACAACATCGGGGCGATCAGATGATACTCCTGAAATTATCCGTCAGCGTTTACAGGTTTACAGAAAGCAGACCGAACCATTGATTGCGTTTTACGAAAAACTCAACTTGATCAAAACGATAGATGGAGTGGGTGAAATAAATGATATTACTAAACGGATTTTAAAAACTGTGACTTAAAATGTTGAAAGTTGGATTAACAGGCGGAATTGGGTGTGGTAAAAGTACAGCCAGCGCAGTCGTGGCTGAATTGGGAGCGTACATTTTTGAAGCGGATGATGAAGCAAAAAAGATGATACGAGAAAATTTGACCGTACAAAGTGAATTAATTGCTGAATTTGGCACAGATATAATGGGAGCCGGAGATGTAATGGACCTGCAGAAACTAGGTCGAATTGCTCTTCAGGATGAAGATCATCAATTGCGCCTTAATTTAGTCGTTCATCCATACATTTACAATTTGATCGATGATCAGTTTGAGAAAGTTTCAGCAAAAAATGAGCATACAATGTTTATAGTTGACGGCGCTTTGATTTATGAATCAGGCTATGACCAGCATCTTGATTATGTCATTGTTATTACTGCATTAATGAAAAACAGGATGGAGCGAGCCATAGCCCGAGGCACGTTAACACGGGATCAAATATTGCAGCGAATTGATTTGCAGTGGTCAGAAGAAGAAAAAACAGGATTGGCTGATTTTGTTATTCATAACGACAGCACTCAAGAAGATCTTCAAAAAGAAATTACGGAAATCTACAATCGAATCGTTTAACGTATACTTTTCCTTAAAGACCTTGGCTTGTCCATTATTTCCTTATAGATCATAGCCAATCGAACATCTCCTTGATGCCTGAAATATCTCGAATGGGATATGATTTTCTTCTGTTTTCGATGGGCAATGGTTCCAATTTCATGTTTTTCAAAACTACTGGGTAAATGTCTTTCTTTCAGCGGCGTTTCTTCAACAATCTCTATTGGAGAATATTGAAATGAGGGTTCATGGAGTTCAGCCTCTAGTTCATCTTCCAGTTCAGAAACAACGACTTCATCCAATTCTTCTGCGTCTTCACCCGTAAAATCAGCGAAGAGTTCCTTAACAAATTCCGGAGTTTGCCAACCGTTTTCTTCGCTTTGATCTAATTCTTTCCTCGCGGTTTTTTGATGTCGCTTTTTCATCATAGCTGACAGCAAGTAAAGAATCATTAGGAATACCCAATAGCCGAGACTATCCATTAATCATTGTTCTCCGGACCGGCTGTGGTTTCTTCGCTCATTCCGGATATGGAATCCCGCATGCCGGTATCTGATTTGATATTCTGCATATTATAATAATCGAAAATTCCCAGATTTCCTTCACGGAAAGCTTGAGCCATCGCTTTAGGCACTTCTGCTTCTGCTGCGACAACATTGGCTTGCATTTCCTGAGTGCGAGCTTTCATTTCCTGTTCTTCAGCAACAGCCATGGCACGGCGAGTTTCCGCCTTCGCTTGCGCAACCCGTAAATCAGCTTCTGCTTGATCGGCCTGAAGACTGGCTCCAATATTTTTTCCCACATCAAGATCAGCAATATCAATGGACAAAATTTCAAATGCAGTTCCGGCATCCAATCCTTTATGTAATACAGCTTTGGAAATATTATCCGGATTTTCTAACACAGCAGAATAATTCATTGATGAACCAATTGCGCTTACAATTCCTTCGCCAACTCTGGCGATAATTGTATCATCGGTTGCACCGCCAACCAAGCCGGGAATATTTGTTCGTACAGTCACGCGAGCCCGTGCTTTCAATTCAATACCATCCTTAGCAACGGCCGATAAAAATCCATCTTTTGGTGCATCAATCACTTTTGGATATACACTTGTTGCCACAGCTGCCTGGACATCTCGACCTGCCAAGTCTATGGCTGTAGTTGTCTCAAACGTTAAGGGAATATTTGCTTTAGCGGCGGCAATGAGAGATGCCACTACATTGACAACATGTCCACCGGCAAGTTGATGCGTTTCCAACATATCTGTTGAAACACTCTGCAGTCCAGCTTTGTGCAGATTGATTACACCACCCACAATTAATCGGGGTGGTATTTTTCGTAAGCGCATGCGGATAAGATCTATAATTGAAATGGGACCTATACCCAAACTCACGATAGATTGTATCCACAATCCCAATGGGACAAAATAGAAAAACAGTACTACAAAAAACAGTAGTAAAGACAACATTATTATTGATCCGATAGCCATAATTAATTCCCTTTATATTTATTTAATTTTTCTGACAACGACTCTATTCCCATCTACAGATAGAATTATTACATTATCATTTTGATTGATATACGATCCTTCCGTTACGACGAAAATTCGCTGATCTCCTACATTAATCCACCCGGATGGACGTAAATCTGTATCCGCGATACCTTGTTGTCCAATCAATTCTTCCAAACCAATGGAGGAATTATAACCTTCTTCTTTTTTCTGAACTGCAGGAGAAGTCAGTTTTTGCCAAAATTCTGTTTTAGTCATGAGCTTAAACAATAAGACTAGTCCAATTATTCCGCCAATAATTCCAATGGTAAAACCCGTTAGTGCCATGGATTGAATTTCCTGACCCACAGGTACATCGGGCAAGAGTAATTCGTACAATCCCCACAATAAAATACCAATACCAGATATGCCGGCTATGCCAAAACCGGGGATTAAGAGAACCTCTACAAGCAGAAGCGCAACACCAACAAAAACAATCAGTAAATCGGTCATTGTGGCAAGGCGCACGATATAAGAAGCACCTAAAGATAAAGCCAAGCATACTGCACCGAACGTACCGGGGATTCCCCAGCCAGGGCTTTGTAACTCAAATAAAATTCCTAAAAACCCGAACGTTGTTAACAAAGAAGCAACGACCGGGTGAGTTAAAAAGCGGACAAAATTTTCTGACCAGTTTTCTTTAGCAGAACGAATGGAGGCATTGGAAATTCCCAGTTCAGCCAATACTTCATCAAATGTTTCTGTTTCACTATCCGCTATTTTATATTTCAGCGCTTTTTCAGTGGTTAGTGTAATCAGCTTTCCTTCTTTTCGTCCTTCCAAGTCAGTTACTTCTACAGAATCACCATCAATAATTAAATGAGTAAATGCTAATTCCTCATCCACCATTCCGGTGGCAATCGTTGTATTACGATTCCTGTTTTCAGCCGTAGAAGCCATTTCTTCTCTCATATAGCTGATAACTTTTTCTGATGCTTTTTTACCCTGCATATCCACTGCTGTAGCTGCACCTATTGTACCGCCCCCAGTCATGTATATTTTTTCGCAGGATAAAGATATTAATGCTCCTGCGGAAATAGCTCGCCGATTTATAAACGCAACTGTCAAAACATCAGAATCAAGAATAGCATCCTTTATTTGTGTCGCAGCATCTACTCGTCCTCCAAAGGTATCAATATCAAATATAATAGCTGCTGCATCTGCTTCTTCAGCTGCTGCGATAGTTCTTTCAATAAATGGCGGAAGTCCTAAATCAATCGTTCCCTGTATCGGAACTCGGTAGACAATCGGTTCCGCTGAAAGGAATTGAACAAATAAAGCTAGTATTATGGGGATTCTCATTCCAATGATGTTACCCCAATTCATCGGTAATTTCAATACTGTCATCGTAGAAATTATTATAGATTTACCATCAATAAATGTCATTTTATCAACCAATGCGATTTTATCATAAATTATCTTATGCAACTCTGACGCTTTTTTCCGGCTGGCTGTGCAGCCTTTCGGAAGCTGAACGAGATCGGTTTGGTGTCAGATTAGCACGGGTTGCATATTATTTACTCGGTTTACGGAAAAAAGATTCATTTAAAAACATTGCAATTGCCTTTCCCGAAAAAAGCGATGGTGATCGACACGTGATCCTAAAAAAAACGTATTCGTTTTTCGCGCGAACGTTTTTACAGTTTTTATCAATCCCCAAGTCATACAAATGTATAGATATTGATGTAGAAGGTCAGGAATTATTGGACACATCATTGGCAAAGGGACGAGGAATAATTCTGGCTACGGGACATTTCAGCAAATGGGAAATAATGTCCGCATGGCTTGGATATTCCGGTTATCCATGTGTTGCTGTCGCCTTGAGACAAAAAAACAGGGGTGCTGATATTTTTTTCAGGAAGTTCCGTGAAAATACCGGAATGAGGATGATTTTCCGTAAATCGTCATTGAAACAAATGTATCGCATTTTGAAAGAAAATAAACTTTTAATTCTTGCCAGTGATCAAGACGCAAAAAAACGAGGGGTGTTTGTTAACTTTTTCAATACACCGTCTTCCACGCCTAAAGGCGTCGCCCGTTTCCATTTACATACAGGTTCGGATATGTTTTTCATCACATGTCATGTTAAACAAAATGGGATTTATAAACTTCATATCCAACCTATCGTCCCTGAAGGAGAAAGTACAGTAGAGTCCATCACTCAAGCATTTACGACACTATTAGAAGAAAAAGTTAGAGAATTCCCTGAACAGTATTTCTGGTTTCATCGCCGTTGGAAAACGAAACCGCCTATAGTTTTATGATCGAAATTGATGTACATAATAAAGATGCAATTGTTACAGCATTAAAAGTAATCGAAGATGGTGGAATCATTATTTATCCAACGGATACTATTTATGGTTTTGGAGTTGATGCTGCCAATGATGAAGCAATTGAAAAATTAAATCTAATTAAAAGACGTAATGGACCTATGAGTGTTTTGGCTCCAAACAGTAAAACTGCATTAAGCTGGAGTCATATTTCTAAAAATGAAATGAAATTGGTTGAGGCAAATCTTAAAGGGCAATCAACTATAATCCTTCCTGTTAGGAAAGGAATAGTCAGTCATAAAATATTAGGTAAAAATCAAACACTGGGTGTGCGAGTACCAAACAATACATTCTGCAATCAATTGGCAAAAAAATCTTTAAATCCTATTACAACAACAAGCGTGAACCGTCACAACAGTTCGGCGTTAAATGGCCCCATTAAAATTCTGGAAGAATTTCGAGAAGAAATTGATCTTTTTGTAAATGGGGGAAATTTAGAAGGAAATAAAGGGTCAAGTATTTATAAACTTGAACATGGCGAACTGGTACAATTGAGAAATTGAAATGCGATTTATCTTATTTATTCTAATAGCAATATTAAATGGACAGCATTTGCCTTTTCAATTAGGAGAAAAACTGGTTTATTCAGCAAAATTCAATATAATTCCTTCGGGCTACGCTTCACTTGAAGTGCTTGGTCATGAATCAATCAACGGCGTAGGAACATACCATGCCAGATTCAAAGCCAGCACTAATCCAACATTAGATCGTTTGTATAAATTGAGAGATCAGGTTGATATTTGGTTAGATGAAACAGATCTTTTCACTCACCAATTAAAAAAGAATTTGAGGGAAGGCAATTATCATAAGAAAATTTACACTATTATCCATTATGATGAGTCACAGGCAATTATCAATTCTGATACTGTTGCGATTACAGAACCAGTACGGGATCCATATTCCCTTTTTTACTATTTACGATCCATTCCTTTAAATGTAGGGCAATTATTGGAATTCACATCTTTCGAAAATAAGAAAACAACCCCCTTCAAATTAGCAGTTACGGGTAAGGAAACTATCAAAACACGAGCCGGGACATTCAACTGCCTTGTTGTTAAACCATTTCAACAAGGGAAAGCATTATTTAAAAATGAGGGTGATATGCAAATTTGGTTCAGTGATGATGAAAAACGATTACCTGTTCAAATTCATATTAAACTGAAATTTGGGTCCATGCATTTGAAACTAAAGGAAGTAGTTAACCAAAAAGTCGACTGATATCGTTTACGATCACTGTGGCAATTAATAACAACAAAAAGGCCATTCCAACCTGCTGGATGACCATACGTGTTTTGATAGTCAATTTCCGGCGTATAATGCCTTCAATAAGGATAATAAAAATATGTCCGCCGTCCAATCCAGGGATGGGTAATATATTAATAAAGGCCAAATTACAGCTGATCAAAGCCATAAACGTCAGTAGTGCTGTCCATCCTGCTCTGGCTGTTTCCCCTGCTAATTGAGCGATCATAATAGGCCCGCCGATATCTTTCATCGATGCATCTCCGCTGGCGAGCATGGACAATGACATAACAATCATTCCAAAACCATTTACGGTGGCAACAGAACCTGCTTGAATTGCTTCAACCATTCCAATGGGTCGATAGCTATAATTCTGGATAATGCCAATAGCACCGAGTGTATCGATATGACCGTCAATAACCGCTACTTGATATTTTGTTGTTATTGCAATATCAAATTCATTCGCATCTCTCAATATTTTTAATTCAATAGGTGTATTTGGTTTTTTGTGGATACGTGTTGAAATATCAGTCCATGTTTCTATTGATTCACCATCTACTGCCAAAATTTGATCACCGACTTGCAAACCTGCAGCCACTGCCGGCATATCTGGCACCAATTGAGCAATAACAGGATCATCGCTTAGTTCGGGGATACCCATATATTTTGCGATTCCTGAAAACAGTACAAATGCTAGCAGGATATTCATAATTACGCCTGCACTCATGACCCAAATTTGCTGTAAGGATGTTTTGCTCATTAATTCATCATCAGCGTGTTTTATATTATCATCAAGGCTTTCGTCAATTGTACCGGCCATTTTTACGTAACCACCTAAGGGAATAATGGCCAAGCAATATTCAGTATTACTCCCTTTACGACTTTTATTGCCGATTATTTTTTCTAATACAGGACCCCAGACAATTTTATTTTCTTCGTTACGATGATAAAAGAAAATTCTGAATAACCACCCGCTGTCAACTGAAGTAAACGTAAACAGCCGCGGAGGGAATCCTATGGAAAATCGATCCACGCGAACACCCACAGATCGCGCTGCCATAAAATGTCCAAGTTCGTGAACAGTAACTAGTACACCTAATACAATGATTGTTGCCCAGAGAGTTGTCATAAATTTTTACCTTAATTTTTCAAATATACGCATTAATAAAATCGGTTGCCCAGAGTTCCAATGCCAATAAATCTTCTAAAGTTGGTTCTGCAATATAATGATGATTCGCACAGGCTTTTTCTATTATTGACGGTATTTCTGTAAATTTTATTTCACCGTCTAAAAAGCGATATACTGCTTGTTCGTTAGAAACATTTAATACAGCAGGTGTTGATCCCCCGGCACGAAGAGCTTCATAGGCCAATTTAATGCAGGGAAATTTTTCTAAATCCGGTTCTTCAAACGTGAGTTGCCCGGATTTTATCAGATCCAACTCCTCCCAATTTGCAGAGCTATGGCGGGGATACGTCAGGGCATATTGAATAGGAATTTTCATATCGGGCACACCTAATTGCGCCTTGACTGATTTGTCAGCAAATTCAACCATTGAATGAATGATGGATTGAGGATGAATAACTATGTCAATTTCATCAGCAAGCAATCCAAAGAGCCACCTTGTTTCAATAACTTCCAATCCTTTGTTCATCATGGTGGCAGAATCAATTGTGATTTTATTGCCCATATCCCAATTTGGGTGGTTTAATGCTTCTTCCGGCGTTATGTCTTTAAACGTATTAATATCTCTTGTTCTAAATGGGCCGCCGCTTCCTGTTAAAATTATTTTTCTCACATCCCCTATTTCTTCACCGGCTAAACATTGCCAGATGGCAGAATGTTCACTATCAACAGGAAATAGTGTCGCCCCGGATTTCTGTTTGGCTTTTTCTATAATTGAACCGGCCATAACCAGGCTTTCTTTGTTACTCAAGGCGACATTCACCCCAGCTTCGATTGATCTTAATGTGGGTTCCATACCTGCACTTCCAACCAAACCGTTCATAACAATATCAACGTCATCTCGACCAGCCAATTCTAGTAATCCTTCTCTGCCAGTTAATACTTCTATGTTGTTCCCCAAAGCAGATGAAACTTTTTTACCTGCTTCTTCATCAATAATAGCAACAGCTTTGGGTGCATATTTTTTTGCCTGTTCAATCAGTTTTTCTGAATTTCTATTTGCAGTTAAATAGATAATATCAAATTGCGGTCCAAGATTATCAGTAACACGTAAGGTGTTTTCCCCAATAGATCCCGTTGAACCAAGTATGGATAATTTTTTTGTCATCAGAAAAATAACCGAAAAATTGTAACGTTAAATTGTACGAATTTAGAATGGATTTGGGTTTGTATTTCTATGTCTATACCATTAAACCTAAGTTCAGTTCCTGTAATTAAATATGATATTGAATTTTCTATTAACCGGGGTATATCATCACTATTTAATCCAAGAATATTTCCTCGATATTTGTTAAACCCAGCACCAAACAAAACGGGCATGTTAAACAGTGATCTCTTTATAGTGATAGCCGTATCAACATAGCGTACTCGTAAATGTTTTGGTCCTTCCAGCCAACCAATTGAAACACTGGAAAACCATGACTTTGCAAAATAATTACAACCGTATCCAGCAACTTGAACAGATTCTTCGCCATTGGAAAACATATTCATTTTCCCTTTAAGCACTAGATTTTCTGTGATTAAAAATTGACCTTCAACCATAAATGGATGGATAAAAGGATTTGATTGATAAGAGGTCTTTGCTATATCCCACCCAATTGGCATGGAGACAGCAATCCCTAAACGCTGATTTTGAGTCAGATTTAACATGGTCGATCGGCCGCCGGTTAATACAGATGATATAATAGTAGGTTTAACTTGTTTTACGAATGTTGCTTCATCGGCCTTTGACACATCAAACGATATCCACTGACTTGTTAAAAAAGAAGTAAAGATTAGGTATGATATTAAAAAACGAAGAATCATACTCTGTTTGTACCATTTCAAATTATACCACGATCACTTGATTCTATAAAATTAATGATGGAGGTTATTTCATCTGTTTGTTCTAAATCTGATTCGATTTTTTCAAGGGCATCTTTACGATTCAAGTCTGACCTGAAATATAATCTATACGCTTCCTTAATTAATTTTCTGGTATTTCCGCCAAATCCACGACGGCGTAAACCTATCTGGTTTATCCCGCTATATTCTAGGGGCTCTCCTGCGGCTAGAATAAAAGGTGGAACATCCTGTACTATCCGAAATCCTCCACCGATAAAAACATGATCTCCGACTTTAGAAAATTGATGCACAAGGACACCGCCTCCCAAAGAAACCCAATCACCCAGTTCTACATGTCCTCCCAAGGTCGATAAGTTTGCCATAATCACATTTTGACCCAGAACACAATCATGAGCCACATGGGTACAGGCCATTAATAAAACATTATTACCTATTTCTGTACACCCTCTGGCGGACGTTCCGCGATTAATCGTGACAGATTCTCGAATAGTAACATTATCACCAATTGAGGTTGTGGTCTCTTCGCCGCCAAATTTTAGATCTTGAGGAATTTCACCTATGGAGCAATTATGAAAAATGTGCGCATTTTTACCAATAGTCGTTCCTGCTTTAACCGTTGTATGGTTTCCAATGCTGGAATCATCACCAATTGTTACATTGCTTTCAATTACAGTAAAAGGACCTATAGAAACATTGTTTCCCAGTTTTGCTCCATTCGATACAAGAGCAGCAGGATGGATGAGTGTGGAAATAATTACGCTCCAGCGCGATCAACTATATTTGCCATAATTATGGCTTCCGTAACGATCTTATCATCAACATATGCAATACCACGAAGTTTAACTGCATTCATACGGATTTTCAGTAATTCCATTTCTATCCTAACTTGATCACCGGGAATAATTGGTTTACGAAACTTGGCTTTTTCAACGGCTGAAAAGAACATATTTTTACTCATGGGATTATCAACTGAATTGAGCGTAAGAAATGCGCCGGCTTGGGCCATAGATTCTAAAATCAGCACTCCGGGCATCACCGGTTGATCTGGAAAATGCCCATGGAAATAGGGTTCATTGATGGTCACATTTTTTAATGCTGTGCAGCGTTTAGCCGGTTCCATTTCAATAATTCTATCAATCAGAATAAATGGATAACGATGTGGCAGGAGTTTCATAATTTCTTCTATATACAACATTTTTGTTCTCTGTATAAAATTTAAATTTTCTGTTCGTTAAAATAATCAGCGTATTCTTGGCGAATCATTTTAACGAATTCTACGTTGCTGGCATGCCCGCTTCTGGCAGCGGTTACGTGCCCTTTTATTGGAACACCCAACAGCGCTAAATCTCCGATCAAATCAAGTGTTTTATGACGTACAGGTTCATTTTTATATCGCAATTTTTTACCATTCAAAATTCCATTTGCGCCTGAAATTATCGTTTCTTCGATGTTGAAAAGTGCTCTCAAATGATCAATTTCTTCTGGGACTATTTCCTTATCAATAATCACCACAGCATTTTCTAATGTGCCGCCTTTGATCAGTCCTTGTTCCTTTAACATTTCAACTTCACTCATAAAACAAAATGTTCTGGCAGGGGCGAGTTCTTTTGCGAAATCTTCTTCCATATTATAAATTGCTTCATATTGTGTTCCCAATTGCGGCAATGGGTATTCAACCATGAACGTAACGCGAAAACGATTTGATGGAATAACATGTATATCAATTTCTTTAACTGTGTCGGAGTACGTTACTGCATTCCTGATTGGCAATACTCTGCGATCTGCATCTTGGGTTATTTGCCCTGATGATTTTAATGCTTCTACAAAATCTTTGGCGCTTCCATCCATCACAGGTGTTTCTTTACTCGTTAACTCGATAAGTATATTATCTATTCGTAATCCGGATACGGCTGCTAATGCATGTTCAACTGTATGGATACGAACACTATTTTGCTCAATTGTAGTCCCACGAGATATATCAACGACGTGATCGATATCAGCTTTAATTGCTGGACTTCCTTTAATATCCGTCCGCTTAAATCGTATTCCGTAGTTTTCCGGGGCGGGCTTAAATGTAATCTTACTTTCTACACCCGTATGTAATCCAACGCCTGTACATGAAGATGCTTTTTTTATGGTCCGTTGTTGTCTATGATGCGTTTTCAGCATTTTCTAATTTTTGTAATCTTTTCTTTATGGATGCTATTTCTGACATCACTGCATCTTTTTTATTCTGCTCTTTAATCTCCCTAGCAGGTACTCCTGCGTAGGTTTTCCCGCCCGGAAGTGATTTAGTTGCAACGCTCTTTATTGCAAAAACAGCGCCATCTCCTATCTTCACATGCGGAACAGAGCCAGAATTCCCTGCAAATATACAAAAATCTCCCAATTCAACGCTCCCTGCAATCGAAACGCCGGCAGTGAAGAGACATCCTCTACCGGTTTTCACATTGTGAGCAATATGCACTAAATTATCAAACTTGGTTCCGGCGCCGATAATCGTATCGCCTATGGTCCCACGATCAATAGTACAATTGGCGCCGATATCAACATTGTCCCCGGTAATCACCGCCCCGGTTTGAGGAATTTTTATATGGATTCCATCCTCTTCAACAAATCCAAAACCATCGCTGCCAATAACGGAACCGCTGAAAATAGTATTGTTATCACCGATTGTACAGTTATGATAAATAGTGATATTATTATGCAAATGGCATTTTTTACCGATGGAAGCACCTTTTCCAATAATAGTATTGGCACCAATAATAGAATGGTCTCCGATTGAAGCCCTTTCTTCAATTAATGAAAAAGGACCAATACTAACATCCTTACCGATTGTTGCTGAATCGGAAAGGACAGCTGTTTGATGAATTCCTTTGTTTGGTTTAGGTGGTGTATAAAAATGGTTCAGGATTTTCGCAAAAGCCAATTGTGGATTCTTAACTAAAATGCCATTTGTATCGCTTAAGTCAGTTTCATCTGCTGTAATAATCGCCGACGCAAGTGTATCAGCAGCGTATTTTTTATACTTGGGATTACCTATAAACGTGATTGTTCCGGATGTACCATTCTGGATTTCAGAGACACCTGAAATTTCAAGTTTTGGATTTCCAATAACTTGACCACCAGACAGGGTGGCCAATTCCTGCAATGATGCCAAAGGTTTAGTTATTTATCTTCTTCGGAAATATTATACTTCCGAAGTTCATAAAGAATATCGTCAGTTACATCAAACGCAGGGTTGCCGAAAAGCAGTGATACAGAACCGTCAATAATGTAGTCATATTCTTTTTCGGCAGCCACTTTATCCACAGCTCGTTTTACCTTGGATAGAATTTCAAATTCCATCTGAGCCTGTTTTTGATAAAGAAGTCCTTCCGGCCCCACTTTTTCTGCTTGAAAAACTTGCAGGTTACGTTCTTTGGTTGCGATTTCCTGTTCTTTTTCACGACGCCATTCCGGTGAACTCATTAGCCGCTGTGTTTCATATGCATTTTTGAGGCTGTCCAATTCCATTAATTGTATTTGATATTCCATTTGCACTTTCCGGAATTCCATCTGCAATTGTGATTCTGCATCACGAAATTCTTCATATTCTGCACGAATACGATCCGATTGAACAAAACCGATTTTTATTTCACCAAGCAATGCTGAAGTCAACATCACTGCAGTTATCATTAGTGTTACTATGTGTTTAGGCACAAGTCCTCCTTGGTTGAATTGATTAAAAAGATTGACCAAAAATGATGGTGTAGTTCCAGCCGTCTGGATTCCCATCCCCATTATTATCATCAAAACCATAGCCCATGTCAAAGCCGAGCATACCGATCATGGGCATAAAGAATCGAATTCCAAATCCGGCTGATCGCTTTAAGCTCAAGGGCCCGGATCTTGGAATACTAAATGGTTCTGTCATGGATTCTGTATTCCAAACATTTCCTGCTTCTGCAAACATGAGCCCGTAAATTACGGGATTTTCTGAAAACGGAACCCTTAATTCCGAAACAAATCTCATCATGGCATTTCCGGGGACTGTATTCCCGGAGGACGATTTTGGACCTATGGAATTTTCAGTATAGCCCCGAAGCATATTACCATATGGAATACCATTTCCGCCCATTATAAATTTTTCATCAAAAGGAATGATAGATCGTTCTTCCTTAGATGGCAAGGCATCAATTACACCCATTTTCAATGAACTCATCAGTACAATTTTCCAGAATGTAGGTGTATACCATTCCAAATTCAATACGTGTTTAAGAAAATCTTCATTACCGCCGAAAGGACCGCCAGAGATGGTTGACTCCCAAGTAAACCGTGATCCCCTGCTGGTGAATTCCTGACGATCACGACTATCGCGGCTTAAAACTTGTGTTATGCCAAGGCCCAATGTTTTGTCAAGTCCACCGGCATATGTATCAATATCGCTCTGTGCGCCATCATATGTTTTAGACGTGGTATTGAGTACCCAGTATCCTCGGAAATAATCGTCCGGCCATTTAAAACGTCTACCCCATTGAACTGATCCGCCCACAACTTGAATATCCAAAGGTATTCCAAAACTGGATGATCTTCCCCGAAAAGAATTAAAAAATGAAAATCCAACTCTGTTTGGCGTATCAAAAATCATAGGATCCATGAAACGCACGCTAAATGATTCATATTTCGCTCCCTGATTTTGGGAATAATAATTAACCGTTTGTTGTGAACCAACATTGTAACTCATGGTGAGCTGCTGGCCTAAACCGCGAAAATTATTGAACTCCACTCCACCACCGCCCATGAGCCCATACACACCACTATAGCCCACATTGGCATTGGCTCGGTCAGATGATTTTTCTTCCACCGTTATTTCCAAATCAATTTCGTCTTCATCGACCGGCACAACATCGGGAACGACATTGCTAAAATAATTTAAGATGAATAATTCACGGGCACTCCGCTGCAAAAGCTGACGATTAAACACATCTCCGGGAAAAACATGGAGTTCCCGCCGAATTACATTTTCCCTTGTCTTATCGTTGCCCAGTACATAAATATTGCGAATAGACACTTTATGATTTTCTGTAATTTCAAAATGTATGTCCAATGAATCTTTACCAACCGGCGTGAATTTGGGAATGATATTACTGTAAATATAACCACGGTCCATATACAGCCCATGCATGCGTTCGTATACAGCAATATTAAATTCTTCTTCGTTATACTTTTCTCCAAGTTCCAGATCTAATGCTCGGCTTAACTCTTCCTCTGTATAAAGCGAATGCCCTTCCCATGTAAACTGTCTGTAACGGTATTGAGGCCCTTCATTGATTCTCAATAATATCGTCATTGCTTTTTTATTTTCATCATAATAGACAGAATCAGATACAATTTCTGCATCTCTATAGCCTTCATTATGATAAAAATTGACAAGGTTTAGTTTATCCTCTTCAAATTTCTTTTCATCAAAGTGGGAGCGCCAAAATAAATACCACCGCTGCATTTTTGTTTCTTTGAGTTCACGTCGAAGTCGGAAGGATGAAAATTTTTCATTTCCTTCAAATTTGATATGACGCAACTTTACTTTTTTATTTTCATTAATGGTAAAAACTAAATGGCGGATTTGTTTTTTCTTGGTATCGTCCGTTTCAGACATATCTTTGGGCTCTGCCAAATCACCTTCGATATTGACGAGTAAATAACCATCATCAGCATAAAGATCTTTCATTTTTTTAATGGTTTCATTAATGAGATTTGGCTGAATCCGCATTCCGCTGCGCAGGCCTAATTCTTCATCAAATTTTTTATCCTTTATTTTCTTATTCCCTTTATAACGGATTTCCCCTATAATATAATTTTCCTTTACAACAATAGTAAGAGACAACCCCTCTTCCGATTCTTCATCCATTCTGATTTGAATATCATTAAACAGACCAAGCTGCCATAGCCTTTTTACGGCTCTGGAGAAATCACCGGGCGCAATATTTTCCCCTTCTTGCAATCCGGCTGTATATCGGATCATTGATTCTGACGTTAAATTATTTCCTTCAATATTCACTTCCTTTAGCTTGATTTCTTCCTGCTGAGCAAAAAGACAATTTGATGCAAATAATAGTGTAAGTATGAGATATAAAAATTTATTTAACATGATTCTAGTTGTTCACTCACTTTTCCAAAACGCCTTTCGCGTTCCTGATAATTTTGGATTGCCAACAGCAATTCTTCTTCACGAAATGCAGGCCAATAAAGATCCGTCACATATAACTCTGTATACGCAATTTGCCACAGAAGAAAATTACTGATTCTGTTTTCACCGCCTGTACGAATGAGTAATTCCGGATCCGGTGTAGCAGCTGTATACAAATAATCTTTAAACAGTAAAGTATTAATATCAGCCGATTTTACTTTCCCGCTTCCCAGATCTGCACAGAGATCTTTGACCGTTTTTAGAATTTCCTGCCTCCCGCCATAACTCAAGGCAAGAATAAGGTTTAACCCGGTATTGTTTTTGGTTTTTTCAATTCCATCCAGAATTCCTTGACGCGCACCTGTGGGTAAATCGTCTAATTCGCCGATGGTTGTTAATTGTACATTATTCTTATCCAGTTCAGCTACTTCCTTTTTGATTGTTTTCAGCAGCAATTTCATCAAAGCAGATACTTCAGTTTTGGGCCTTGACCAATTTTCAGAAGAAAAAGTATACAGGGTCAAATGTTTCACGTCTATTTCACCGCAAATTCTGGTTATTTCCCGTACGGAGTTAATCCCTTCACCGTGCCCGGCAAAGCGGGGGAGTCCTTTCTCTTTGGCCCATCGCCCGTTTCCATCCATAATAATAGCTATATGACTAGGGATGTTACCGTTTTTGATAATGTTATTTTTTAATAAATCAACTGACATAAACAATTTAATTATTTATAAAATTTGCGGGCGAAATTACCCTTTACACTGTCTATAAACAAACAGTGTCTCGAGTATAACGCATGGTATTCAATCCAGTTCCTCATACAATTCAGCAATATGATGATCAAATGGTTTAATGTGTTCAGGTATATCAATATTCTTGAATTCCTTCCTGCACTTATAGCACACAACTTCATCAGGTACTTTTTTGTATAAAAACCAATCAATTGCTGCAACGACAGCAAGGCTTAAGCCATATGTAAATGGGACCAATATGGCTCCTGCTAATATCATCAGGCAACCAATGGCTTTGTTAAAATCCTTTTGACGATAAAGATGTTTACATTCACACTCTGGACATGTTGAAAAATCCAACTCACTCACAATAATAATCCATTTTGGAATAGAACATATTTATAACATAAATCGCCAACCATAATGGCCAAAACACTAATGTATAATAATCCTGTGGCACTTTGAGTCGCGTGGAGTTTCAATGTGCGCCAAATAAAAAAGTGCAATACTAAAGGAACCAAGAGTCCAAAAAACAGAGCTACACCCAAGAAAAAACCTTCTAATGTTGCTATGTATTGAAAGACAGAAAGCGCTCTTCCATATTGATCCATAACTGAAAATGATTGTAAATGAAATAAATTCCAAATCAAACGGATGCCCAAAAGGATGGCCAATGCATTAGATGTTTTTCTCAAAAGGAAAATGGGCAGCTGAATAACATTCAAATACCAATGCCCAAGAATCATGGCAAACATCACTCCCGCCAGTATGGCTTGACTAATTAACCCAGTAAAAATCACTAAGTAGAAATGACTCTCCGGAAATAATGATTTTGCAAAAACAACAAAGACAAAACAGCCTAAAAAGGATATAAATGATATGACGAATAAGGAAATTTTTTCATTATTCCAGTACAGGTATGTCACGAGTAAATGCAATCCCAACCAACCGGCTATACCAAATATATGTATCTGATCCATCCCGGTTGCCCAAGATAAAACCAATGCCATGCCTCCAAGCATTCCTGACAGACCCAAGTTAAAATTGTAAAAACCGGAATCAATTTTTTGACGGGGAGTGAACCATAAAAAGAAGGGGTATAAAACAGCAAAACCCAAAAGGGTATAAATTAGAATGTCAGCAAGATGGGTTGTCATTGTACCCTTTGGTGCTATGAATTCAACGCAGTATGAATGCGATCAGCTATTTTAACATACACGTGTGATACTGGAGAATCCGGATGGCTTAAAACAAGGGGTTTACCATTATCTGTGGAATCCATTATTTCTTTATCAATGGGAATTTCGCCTAATAATGGGACGCCTAATCGTTCACTTTCTGTAGCACCACCTCCTTTTTTGAAAACGTCCACCTGAAATTTAAAATGTCCATCTTTGTCTACAGTAACATTTTCTATACCACTAATATCAATTTTTACATCTTTCCCACCTGATAATTGTCCTTCAATAATTAAACCGGACATATTTTCTATTACACCCAAAACTGGTGTTTGAACTTTTCGAAACATGTCAGCGCCTTTGCGTACGTCAGACAGAGCAATGTCTTGGGGAGTCGTAACAATCACCGCACCGCTCATACGCAGTTTTTGGCTCAACGTAAGTTGAACATCTCCGGTTCCGGGCGGAAGATCCAAAATCAGATAATCTAATTCCCCCCAGATAACATCCTGAAAAAACTGTTCAGTCATCCGGCTAATCATAGGACCTCTCCATATGGCAGGCGTATCGTTTCCGCTGATAAATCCAAAACTCATGACTTTCATTCCATATCGGTTTAGGGGAACTAATTTTTTATCTTGAGTTAATTCCGGATTTTCATTGAATCCAAGGATTATGGGTAATGACGGTCCATAAATATCTAAATCCAGTAAACCGACTTTGTGGCCTTGTTGTGTAAGTGCGACAGCAATATTTGCCGCCACTGTTGATTTACCCACACCGCCTTTTCCACTGGCGACGGCAACTATATGTTCAATTCCTTCTAAGGGCGATGGCTCGGCTGGTGCTTGTTGTTGTTGTGTGGGAGGTGGTGTGTGGCCTTGTTCAGAGAGTGTTACATCGATTTGTTCAAACGTATTTGTTGATTGTAAAACATTGTTAACAGCTTCTAGAACAGCTTGTTTTTTATCATCTTTATCTGTGGTTATTTTTAATACAACAGACACGCTATTGCCATCAACAGTAATATTCTCAACCATGCCAAAGGAAACAATATCCCGGCTGAACCCCGGATAGTTTATTTTTTTTAGTAGATCTAATACGTCTTGTTTATTCATGGGATTAAAAAGAAAAAGAACGGCTGTTTTACACAGCCGTTCTTTGAGTTAAGATTGATTGGATTGCTGAATCAGCCTGTGTATTCCTGACCGAACCACTCGTAATTGATTCTGATGTATTTGTTCCACTCTTCAGGAACTTCACTTTCTTCAAAGATTGCTTCAACCGGGCATTCCGGTTCACAGGCTCCGCAATCAATGCACTCTTCCGGATCGATGTAAAGCTGCTTGCCTTCAGGATCAAATCCTTCTGCTTTTGCTTCAGCTCCGGCACCGGTTTTATCCTCGGGTCCGTGGATACAATCCACCGGGCATACTTCTACACACGCAGTGTCACATGTACTTACACAGGGTTCTGCAATTATGTATGTCATTTTTATCTCCTAAATGAGTTGGTTGTATAAACTGTAAAATTAGATCGAAAATTTAGGAGGGTTTTATAAAAAGTGAAAAGGATTTTGACATTAACTTTCCTACTAATTATTACTATGTGGAATCGAAATGTAACTGTCCTCTGGCTGGCCCAGCTTATTTCTTCTATGGGTGATGCTGTCTATCAATTGGCCTTGATCTGGTTAATCCTGGATTTGACCGGCTCACCTGTCATCACAGGACTGGTGGCAATGAGCGCTTATTTACCCGCTATGCTTTTTGGTTTGCTTGGTGGAGTTTTCGCCGATAAATACAATCGCCTGACGATCATGCATGTTGCAAATATCAGTCAATCATTGACGGTGATGATAATTCCCCTTACACTTTTTTACGGCGTAGCCGATGCCATGCTCATTGGTATTCTGGCGTTCATACGTAGCAGTTTTGGCACTATGTTCCCCCCGGCGCTGAATGCATTTGTCCCGGAAGTCGTTGCCAAAGATCAATTGTCTAAAGTGAATTCTGTTATAGCCACCAGTTCACAATTGGCTTATTTAATCGGCCCGGCTATAGCAGGTATACTATTGGGAATCATATCTTTGAATAGATTATTTGTTTTTGATGCATTATCATTTTTAGCAGCCAGTATACTGCTTATATTTGTTATTAAACCTAAAAACCGTCCACCCCAGGAAACACATGCTACATTCAAACAACTCAAATCCGGATTACGCTACATCATTAAACACCGTAGTATTGGCTATTTAATTATTCTGACTATTTTAAATAATATCTTCATTATGGGTCCTGCCATCGTCGGTATGCCAATATTTGTAAAAACCACTTTGGGCGGTACGGCGTCCGATTTTGCCTTTGTGGAAGCGGGCATGGCTGGTGGTATGCTCATCGGCTCTTGGTTCATGTATAAAAGCAGTCATCGATTGAGCAATGGTATATTATTACTGTTTGCATTGATTTGGGACGGAATAACGTATTCCTTTTTTTACTGGATTCCTTCAGTCCCTGCAGCGATTGTTATGATAATTGTTCATGGGATGGGTATACCTGTTATTACTATTTCCAGAACGTCCATTATCCAGAAAAATACGCCAAATGAATATCATGGACGTCTATTTTCCATGGTACATTTGGCAGTTGTAGGTATGACAGCTATGTCATCAGCATTGGTGGGGATTCTGGCGGCAGTTATGTCTGTCCGCTATGTTTTTCTTATTTTTGGAATTGGAGCTGTCATAAGCGGATTGGTGGGCCTTTTATCCAAACAGATTCGGCGACTGAATTAACTTTTGGTTTTGCTAAAAGCCAGCATAATTTCTTGATTAACTTAAAGTAATCAAAATGGCAGATACATATAAATACGATCATTATAAGTCTGTTCCCGAACCGGCGGAAAAGATCAATAAAAAGAAAAAGAAACCAAAATTGATCGCTGTTGTGGACGAAGACAATTGTACGGGGTGTCAAGTCTGCGTTCCTTTTTGTCCTGTAGACTGCATTGAAACAGTTCCTGATGAAAAGTATGGTATTCCTATTCCACCCGTTCAGATTCGTTTCGATGAATGCATCGGTTGCCAGATTTGTGCCCGGGTGTGTACCAAGCTCACGTGGGATGCCATTCGAATGCTGCCAACGGATGAATTCGAAACTCTTTACGAATATACTGTAGCAGAATAACCGTGCCGGACTCATCCGGTTCACCTTTTTTCCTTGTCATAGATCAAGGAACATCCTCAACAAAATGTTTTTTATTCAATGAAAATCATAATGTTGTTTTCAGCAACCGTATAAAACACCCATTATCTCGACCGGCACTTAATCATGTTGAGTGCGATGCCAATGCAATAGTTGATTCATGTTTTGAACTGATTCAGCAATGTGTTGATGTTGCTGACCAAAAATCAGGTAAAATCATTAATGTTGGGATTGCGTTGCAGCGTTCCACATTTTTGTTCTGGGATAAGAAAACATGTGATCCCCAATCACCTGCATTGAGCTGGCAAGATAGTCGAGCCTATCAAATTGTGGATGAATTATCTGAATATAAACAGCTGATACATGAAAAAAGCGGCGTTCCTTTAAGTGCTCATTTTGGTGGAGCTAAATACCAGCATCTGACCCGCGACGATGCAAATCTCAAATCAAAAGTAGATAATGGAGACCTATGGTTTGGACCATTAAGCGCTTTCCTTGTACATCGGTTAACAGGGCATCCTGTCGTTGATCATACAATCGCCGGACGCTCCCAACTGATGGATATTTCTGCATTAAAGTGGGATGATGAGCTATGTTCATTTTTCGACGTTAATCAAACTTGTTTGCCAACCCTTGTGCCATCTGTGGGAAATTTTGGACGCATCCAACCTTGGGGCCTGCCGCTGAATTGTATCATAGGTGATCAGCAAAGTGCGTTGATTGGGCAGGGGGGATTGGCAGAGAATTTTCTGGCTATGAATTTTGGAACGTCTGGATCTGTTTTATTCCATTCAGGTAATTCTCCAAGGCATATAGATGGACTGCTTAATAATGTACTTTTTTCCAATGAACATGAAACCCATTATGTGACTGAAGGATCAATCAATGCGTGTAATTCTCTTTTTTACTGGCTGGAAGATGAATTAAATATTCCCCACAAAGACATGGAATGGGGTAAAAGATGCAGCCAAACTGAAACAAATGGAATCTTGGTTCCCGGTTTTTCAGGACTAGCAGCACCATACTGGAAGAGTGGTTTTGAATCCATTTATCAAAACCTTAAAAATTCAACGGAGGATGAAATTGTAAGAGCCGGGATGGAATCAATCGGTTTTTTGGTCCATGACATTTTAAACACCATGAATACGGATCTTACAGATAAAATAATCCCTGCAAGTGGAGGTGGAGCCAGGAAACCCTTGCTTCAGTTCATATCCGATATAACAGGAAACTCTATTGGCCATTCTTCCATGAAAGACAGAACAGCGTTTGGGGTGTTCAGCTTATTAAAAAAAGCAGCCGGCGAACCAATGGTTGATGAACACGTAGACTGCGACCAAATATTTACACCCAAAATGGATGAAACTATAAGAGAATCAAAATTAGATCAATGGCATTCTGCTTTGAAAAAAGTGGGTGTATTAAAATAATTCAGTCAATACGTTTATAAGCCTGTTGGCATCTTTTTCATCATTATAGATATTGAAGGATGTGCGGAATAGAATTCTATTTCATGGAGGAATGAAAACTATATTGCAATTTATGTATTATATGTATTACACTGTATTACACACAAAAGAGGTTTTGAAATGAGTAAAACTATATCCGTACGGTTACCGGACAGTATCTCTGACGAACTCGATGATATTTCTTTAGAGACAGAACGGTCTAAATCATTCCATATTACAAAAGCAGTGGAAAAATATTTGGAAGAATTTGCTGATCTACAGATTGCGCTGGATCGACTAAAAGATAAAGATGATGAATTAATTACAAGCGAAGAGTTTAGAGCAGAAATTGGCTTATAATATTCTCTATAAAAAATCAGCAGCCAAGGATTTCAAAAAATTAGATTTACCCATCAGAAAACGAATCATTGATAAAATTGAAGAAACTCTTTCGGAAAAACCACAACAGTTCCCTCTTTTACGAGGGCGATTTGCCGGTTTGCGAAAATTCAGGATTGGACCCTATCGAGTCATTTTTTCAGTATTAGACGATGATGTATGGGTGCTCCGAGTTGGACATAGGGGTGATGTTTATAAGAAAAAATAAAAAGCATTTTTGATGAATATTATAATGCAACGTAGAATTAGTACTTTAAACTTTAAATAATTCCCCTAATACTTCAATCAATCGATCTGCATCTTTTTCATCATTATAGGCATTAAAGGATGTGCGAAATAAAATTTTATCTCCCCATGGGAAAACGGGCATTTCCAATTTATATTCATCCATAAGCCACCATTTAAAATTAAGTCCATTTTCAATATGAATAATAACGCTTGCCATTTGTCCCAGCCATTCGGAATTGTTCGGGCAAATGGGTTCTGTATCAATAATCTCATAGATTCGATTTCGTGTGTCTCGGTTCAATTTTCTACAACGAGCACGGACGGCAGCCCAATCATGATCTTCTTGGAATTGGATAGCAGCCGGCACTGTTAAAAAGGCACTTGGGTCCCACGTTCCTTGGTATTGATTTTCATAAATGAAAGCTGTTGGCGCAGGATCAATGACCGAACCCCAACTAATTATGAGTGGTTTTATTTTTTCTTGAAGTGATGTTTTTACATATAAAAAGGATGACCCTTTTGGTGCGGATAACCATTTATGACAGGCGCCAACATAAATATCAGGAACCATTTCAGAAATGTTTAATGGAATGTGAGCTGGCACATGAGCTCCATCTATAATTGTCATGATTCCTGCTGCTTTTGCACGGCGGCAAATCTCCTCCACAGGTAAAATAACGCCTGTTGAACTGGTGATTTGGCTAATGAAAATTGCCTTCGTTTTATCATTCACCCCAGACCAAAAATGCTCTACATAATCTTTATGCGTTGTAAGTGGAATAGGTGTAGATCGTTTTACGATTGAATACCCATTTTCATTTCCATAATATTCCCATGCACGTACCAGCGATCCATATTCCATGTCTGTCATGAGTACTTCGTCGGTTGGACCAAGGTCCAAGCTTCGAATTACAGCATTCACAGCGGTGGTTGGATTTGTTACAAAAATAAGGTCGTCACCACTGCAACCCACATAATCACCCAACGCATGGCGAGCTTTTTCCAAATGTTCGTACACTTTCCTAGCCATGAATTCAACAGGCTGTTGCTCAAGTTCCAATTGCCAGTTTTGATATGTTTCAAAAACCGGTTTTGGACATGCGCCAAAGGAACCGTGATTCAAAAAAGTAATTTCAGGGTTTAATAAGTAGAGGTCTTTCATACATTGAACTGTGCGCAAGTTTTAAACTTTCGCTAAGTATTCACTTTCATGGATCATTTTGCCAACGCACCCATTGGATCCCAAGGCGGAAGAACAACAGGATCTTTTTGATAGATCACAAACTCGTCTTTGGTGATATAATCCTTATGAACGACAACTTCATAATTATATTCATCAAACCATTTGTCCGTCATTATATCGTACCCTTTGTCACCATATTTATCACTCCAACTGTTTTCCACGCGCCATTTTCTAGGTTTGCCTTTGGCATTAATATCAACTCCCGTAAACAACATGGCGTGTGTCATTAAACTATCTCCGTATTCTAATCGCTGTGCTTTATTAATGGGAAATGGAGTATCATAAAACAATTCAAAATCATACAGGTCCATGTCCATTATTCCAATATCGCGATGGAATTGTTTTCCCACATCACAGCCAAACCACACAGGGTGATCGTCTTTGATAGATGCAATGGCCACTTCTTTTAATCGTTTTGATGGCAGATTCAGATAACGGATAGGTTGACCTTCGATAACATTGCCAAGATAGTCGACCGTATAAACTTCATTGTAGGTTTTATCTGACATAGGGCATTGAATAAGACAAATATAATCTTTGAGATTTAATCCAACATGTTCGTTAAAAAACTTCTTGGGTGTCATATTTTCAAATCGAAGAAATTTGTCGTCTTTATCACGTATTTGCCAATCAAATTTTTCTGGCGGAGAACCAAAACTAATGGTGAGAATTTTGTAAATGGATTCCAGCATATCTGTTTTCATAACTCTGATTGAAGTCAGATTGGCTCCTTTTTGATGGGCTGCCCGTAGGGTAATAGCAAATTCCCGGAGTTTTCTGGTCACCATCCTATTCACCCGGGCTGTATTGCTGGATTGAAAACTTTCCGGCATTTCCGATTGGGGCACAACGCCATATTTTTCAATGATGTTTACAAACATATGCCATTGACCGCCATCCTGAACTGGATCAGTAAGCAAATGCATGACCAATCTACCGTCACGAGGTTCGTCAGCCGTTTTGATTATATTTTCCAGGAAGTAATTGGATTTTTCCATTTTGTCCCAAAAGATGAAATAATTCTGGCTGAATTCGAATTGCTTTACTTTATATTTACGACCAAGGTAAATCCGAAATAGATTTAATCCGGCAAACCCCCAACAACGTCCACTTGATTTCTGATTGGTGACTTTCATCTGTCCGCTGACCATATCAGAAAATGTATGGTCAATTTTGCGGAATGCTTCCCAATCCATGGCAATATCGACAAAATTTGTTTTAATAGACGAATTTCTTGCCAGTTTTACTCGGGGATTTTCATTTGTTTTTTTACGATATTCTTTTATTGATTTAAGTAAAATATTTGAACTCATTATTTTCTCCTCTTTTGATGTTTAAATGTTTTGAGAAATACACCCTTGGTGCATGAATATATTTAAACATGAATCATTTCTCCATTGCTCTCGCTGTTTACAACAGTGATAATTTTATCTGCTATAGCAACTGGAGTAGTCCATGTAATAAAATCTACACCCGGCATGGCAGTCCTGTTCTGTGGTGTATCTATAATCGTAGGTACAATTGCGTTGCAGGTAATGCCATGTTTTTTTCCTTCAAGTGCTGTTGTTTTCGTTAGTGATAGTACTGCCGCTTTGCTTACTGAATATGGTCCTGCCATAGCCATGCCCTGATCTGCAGCAATGGATCCAAAATTCATGATCCTGCCATAGCCATTTTTTTTCATGTGCGGTAATACAGCTCTGCTGCAATTTAACGCACTTTGAAAATTCAGGGACATCATTTTTGACCAGTCTGCAGTTGTTGTTTCTTCGATGGAGGCTCCCATAGCAAAACCACCGACAATATTTATCCAGACAGATATTATACCGGACTTGCTTTGAATATCATTAAATATACGCCGCACATCGTCCATATTTGTTAAGTCTGCTTCAAGATATACATAAAAGTCATTGACTTTTTCTATTTTTTGGTTTTGTCCATAATCAATTCCAAAGACTCTGTTTTTCCTTTCCACCAATGAATCTACAAGCGCCTTTCCTACGTTACCCTTAGCTCCCGTAACAACCCAGTTTAATGTTTGTTTATTTTTCATTAACTATTTCCTTAATTTTGACTGATTTATCAAATCTGTAATTTTACTTCGTATTACATTCCTTAAAGAGTCTAAATCCATATTTTTATATTGTTCTCCGGATATTGGATCACCGAATCTTATTGTTAAGATTCCCGGATTAAGTTTCCAATCGGTTTTTTTCTTTGCTTCATATGCACCCATCAATGCTACCGGAACAATGGTAACACCGGTTTTTAACGCCACATGAAAAGGTCCTTTTTTAAATGGTCCCATTTGTCCTGAAACAGTGCGCGTTCCTTCCGGCGATATGATAAATGATATTCCATTGCGAATCGATTCTTCTGCAATATCCAAACTGTGGATAGCTTCATCCAATTTTTTTCTTTTAATGGGAATAGCGCCATACCGTTTTATCAAAAACCCCCAAACCGGGTATGAAAATTGATAATTAGCTCCAACGCCGGTAATATAATGTTTTACTGAACCGGCAAACATAAAAGGATCGAACATAGATTCATGATTGAATAAATAAAGATAGGGCTGGCCTTTTTTATCCGGGAGATTACCCTCAATCCGCAACCATTGCCCGGCAGCCAGCATCATCATTCTGCAGGCAAATCGCACGTAGGGGAAAAGTGGAATAGGTTTAATAAATAATCTCAACAATAAAAAAATGGCAACAAATAATAAAAATACCAGTAAAGCAACTGGCCAAAGAATAATGGATATAATCGTTCTAAACATGCCAGCCTTGTTTATTCAGGATTGCAAACAATTTATGATTGGCTTTTGGGAAAGGTAAATCCTTGATTTGGTCAGGTTTTATCCATCTATTTGGTTGAGTTGTTTTTAAAATTGTATTTTTTTTGAAAACACAATGAAAGGATGTCATATGTATGGAAAAATGGCTGTAAACATGTTTTATGCTGCCAATCTTTGACTGCACATTCACATCAATTCCACATTCTTCCTTTATCTCTCTTGCAAGGGCTTTGCGATGGTTTTCTCCATTTTGTATTTTTCCACCGGGGAATTCCCACAATCCACCCAAATGATTTTTTTCATCACGTTTTAATATTAAAAATTTATCATGCTCCCAGATGACACCTGTAACTACATCATAGTTAGGAATAGGTTTGTGGAATTTTGTAGCCGGATAAGATTCAGGTGATTTTGTTTGAGCTGCCAGACATGACTTTTCTAAGGGACATTTATAACAATGAGCTTGATTCGGTTTACAAATTTGGCTGCCAATATCCATGAGCGCCTGATTTATATCGCCGGGGGAACCAAACTCCATCCAGTTAAAAATATGATTATGAATTACTTTTTTGTTATAGCGTGATACAGTTTTCTTCTTCAGAAACCTAGACATAACACGCATTATATTTCCATCCAATGCAGGATGAGGTTTATCATGAGACATAGACAAAACAGCCGATGCAATATATTCACCCACACCGGGTATTTGAATAAAACCATCATAATCAGTGGGAATTTCTCCGGCATAATCTGTCAAAACAATTTCACCTGCTTTCTTAAAATTCCTACAGCGATTATAATAACCCAAACCTTCCCACATTTTTAATAAATCCTCTTCATTTGCTTTGGCAACATCTGTTAAACAGGGATATTTTTTAAGCCATTTTGAATAATAAGGAATTACAGTATCAACCTGTGTCTGCTGGAGCATTATTTCTGATAGCCAAATTTTATATGGATCTTGTGTGTTTCTCCATGGGAGATCCCTTTGATACATACT
The DNA here is from genome assembly GCA_014381755.1 of Fidelibacterota bacterium. GTDB lineage: Bacteria > Fidelibacterota > Marinisomatia > Marinisomatales > TCS55 > UBA2126. The sequence goes on from JACNLB010000120.1 coordinate 46,722, forward strand.
ATACCAATCCAGAAGCTGTTTTGAAATTATATTTGTATTATACAACTTATTCTTGTTTTAACAGTATTTTTGATAATGTCCAATGAAATGTAGATAAAATTTCTTTCACTTCATCTCTATCTTCCATTGGAATGGACTCATAAACAGTATCGCCTAATAAATCTATCCGTTCTTCAACTTTCACCTGAACCTCCTGTCCCTTTGGTGTCAATTTTAGTATTGTAATTCGTTTATCATGTCGGCCTTTTGATTTTTCTATCCAATTCCGACGTACAAGAATATCCACTAATCGAGTGAGAGTACTGTTGTCCACTCCCAGCTGCTGTGCCAGAGAGGTCATATCAATTCCGTCAAAGGGGACGCTTGAAACAAGCAATATCTGCGGGAGGGTAATTTCACCATCAACAATATTCAATCTGAATAATCGTTGTAGGTCTAGGAGGAACTGCTTTAGAACTTCACCGAATTCCATACTTGTATATTACAAATATATTGGGTGAAGAAGCAATCTTAGCTTATTTTTGCTCCATTTTGGATAGGTGTATCCAATTCAAGCAAAATAATCCCTTTCTCTTGCCCCTCAGCGCCGAGAACAAGCACTTCAGATGTATATGATGCAATTTTTTTCGGTGGGAAGTTCACCACCGCAACAACTTGCCGATTCAATAATTCCTTCGGTGAATAATGATCCGTGACTTGGGCGCTGGATTGTTTATTACCAAACCCTCCAAAATCAATTGTAAGTTTATATGCAGGTTTTTCTGCTTCTGGAAATTCGTCTATAGACACAATAGTGCCCACTCTTAATTCAACTTTTTTAAAATCGTTTATATTAATCAAGGTTGTATTTTAGTCTGGATAATTCATGAGCAAGTGTACTTACAATACTAAGTGCCGTAATAATTGTGGATAAAGGAATCATAGTGTTACGTAATTATGTAAAACGTAAATACGTAATTGGAAGACATTACGTTTTACATATTTACGTTTTATCGTCGATATTTTTTCAAACATTAATATGTCCTTTTCACAAAATTAAAAAGCGGGTGAAGTAGTCAAGTTAGATATTTATCAAACCAGTCTACAATGAATTTTAACCGTGCTTCCCTGCGGTCGGGGCGGCCATGGCGGGATAAGCCATGGGGTTCTTCAGGAAAACGAATATATTCCACATCTTGTTCTAAATATTTGAGAGCCGTAAACATTTGATCTCCTTGCTCAATATTACAACGAAGGTCAAACTCACTGTGAATAATAAGCAGGGGAGTGGTACATTTATCTATATACGTCATGGGTGACCATTTTAAGTAAGCTTGCCTGTTTTCCCAGGGAGCTCCGCCAAATTCCCAAGACAAGTCCCAGGCAATATCAGAATTACCAAACATACTGGATAAATCCGACACACATCTCTGGGTCACGGCTGCTTTAAACCGGCTCGTGTGCGTTATAATCCAATTGGTCATATAACCGCCGTAACTTCCACCTGTAACACCCATTTTATTTTTATCTACGAAACCAAGAGATAGTGCATGATCCACAGCTGCCATTAAATCTTTCATGGCCGGTTCTGCCCATTTACCTGCAATCGCCTTGGCAAATTTTTCGCCATATCCCTGGCTGCCTCGAGGATTGGTATACATGACAATATATCCTGCCTGGGCTAATACATACATTTCGTGATAAAATGTTCGACCGTATTGACAGCGTGGTCCGCCGTGAATGTTCAATATAAATGGATATTTTTTCTTCGGATTGAAATTCGGAGGTTTTACCAGCCAACCCATTAATTTTTGTTTACCGTTATAGAATTCTACTTCCTCAGCAACCGAATAAGTTCGACTATTGATATACCGCCCATTTAATCGTGTTATTTGTTTTGTTTCACTGGTATTCAATTTTAATGTGAATAATTCATCCGGTGACTCCAAGCTGGCTCCATTATAAACCATTACTGTTTCATGAGCATCCATTGACCATGTACATGCTACGGTATTTTTTGGTGTATTGATTTTGTCCCGGCCGGTATTTACATCCGTTTTGACAATATGATGCCGTCCTTCATGGGCAATACCATAATAAACCGATTTTCCATTTTTACTCCAAATGGGCGATGTAATGACAAATGAGGGTGTAATATCGCCTAAGGTCAACATCATGGCCATGCGGTTCAATTTTTTCCCGAACATTTCATGTCTTTTCCCGGTAATATTCACTGTATTCAAAATATAATTAACCTCACCCCATCCTTTATAAGGCTGATCGTGGCCAATGTAGGCTATGGTTTTTCCATCCGGTGAAAAGGAAATGCCTCCGTCCTTTGGTCCTGACGGTGTTTTGACTACTTTTAATTTTCCACCATTTACCGGTACACGGTAAATATCCTGTTCGTCTAGCCGCTGGCGCCAGTTCTTTTCCCGAAAGGATACGAAGCAAATTTCCTTCCCATCCGGGGACCAGCAGGGAAACATATCATCATAATCTCCAAAAACTAATTGTTTAGCAGATCCCGTATTTCCATTTGCTACCCACACATGGGTGTTTTCACTGTCAAAAAATCCCTGTCCATCCAAACGATACCATATTTCCTTAATCTGCCGATATACGGGTGTTTCAATTTTTCCGTCTTTGCTAACTATTACTTCTTTACCAAGAGGATGAAAAAGGAATAGGATTTTTTTACCATTCGGGGACCATTTGATGTCGCTGATTGAACCCCGGGGTAATTTTGTTAGGGGCTTGGCTTCACCGCCATCTATGGGCAAAAGCCAGATTTGACTAGATGTTTCTTTTTTACGAATAAAGGCAATCGATTTATCATCTGAGGACCAAGCGGGGGAATGGTCGTTTCGTTTTCCAAATGTCAATTGTTTTAAACCTCGCCCGTTTGTTCCTGTAAAATACAAATTCGAATAATACTTTTTATCTTTCTTATCCATGCGTTCCACAGTAAATACGACGTGCTGACCAGACAAACTAACCCTTGGCTCCAGAGGGATTCTAAACTTATACAAGTCATCTATACGTATAGGATGTTTTTTGGGCATTTTTTTGCTTACTCTTTCGGTGGTAACGACCACAGTAAATTACAATGATCCTCTAATAATTTTAGCATTTCCTGGACATCTTCTTCATCATTCAAACCGTGGCCCAGGGGCGCTTTATGATCCATATTTATTGTTTTAATATGATACCATTGACCGGGAATTAATAATTCCTCCGAGCGATATTCTGCAATGGGATCGGCTCCGTTCAAGCCGGTTGTGGGACCAAATTGAGAAATTGTATTCACAATTCCATCATTTTCAAACCATGTGGAATCCGTTGCGGAGCCGTCAGCCCAATAGGCTTTATTCTTACCCATCACTCGTGCATTGGCCCGCAAAATTAAACTCATGGTTTCATCGGGTGTATGGAAACCACTGGCAGTATCCAGACGGGTATTGGCGGTAGAAAAGGAAAAATAATAAGTGCTGGAATTAGCCGGCGCAATCGTGTTTAATTCACGCGCACCTTCGATACTCACATCCCAAGCACACATATTTTTTGTCCCCCAGGCTTTATGTTCGCGCATGCGCCTGAAATATGCTGCCCAGGTTTCTTCTTCTTGTTTTTCAAAGCCCCATTGCTGGAGATCAAAATCATAAAAATCGTTGCCCACAACTGCCGCTAAACCAATAACGTCCTGCAAAAACGGAATGCCCTTGGTAATTATGTCAGAAAGAGTTGTACCATTATGGGGAGTAGATATTGTGGCAATTGAACGAATCCATCCTTCATGAACATTGGCCATTAACATGTTTTTTTCAAGAATGAATTCATCCTCATTTTCATAAATAATATTTTCAAGTAAATACTGCAGCATCCGAACAGTTTGCCCGCCCATACTATGTCCAACGAAATGAACAGGATGATTTTGATCCCATTGGGGATAGAGTCCATCAAAATACTTTTCCGGTGGTTGTTGTTCAAGCCCATATATTTCAGAATGGCTTTTTCCGTAATCAACTTGGCCGCCTTTTATTTGGTAAAATAATTCAACAGCGCGATCCCAGTTGGAGGAAACTGGTCCCACAGACGTTGTATATACCTCAAAACCTTGTTGGCGAAGATAGGCTTCATAATCATTTTTACCACCCCAGTATTTGTAACCGGACATTTCATCGTTGCCCCAGCCCATAAAGCCATGGACCAATATAATGGGGTATTTATTCTCCGCAGCAAGATTAGTAAGAAGAACAAAACAAAGGAAGGTTGTGGTGATTATAAAATGGTTATGGAATTTCATTTAATCAGTATAATAATAGCCGAAGAGAATCATCATTTCGTCCTCACTCAATAAACCAAAGGTCAGGGTATCATTTGTCCAGTTATCATACGTGGCAATCATCCGCAAGCCTTCGCCCGGTTCCAATGTAAGAGGTGGATCCAATTCCAAAATAGGAGGGTGTTCCCAATCATAGGAAATATAAACCAATTCCCCATCTCTTTCTCCTCCGGCAATCTCCACTGCAAATTCCAGGTTGTGCTCGTGAGCGTGGGAAAAGAGCTGGAGAATATGCATGCGTTGGTTAAATGTAAATGTTCGTTCAAGAGTTGTAATTTCATTTGGAGGTAATTCAAATTCATTATGATTTAATGTCAAAATTTCAGCTATGTGCTCTACTTCTGTAGGATCCACTAAATGAATATTAGTATAGATTTCGCCGATCAATACATCATCTGAACGATTCACATAATGAGAATTAAGATCTAAACCTTTATCAGCATCAATCTTTATAGCCATTCCGGGCGGATATGTTCTATTTATATATGGCCATTGAGTTCCAGCAAAAAAATCATGGTAATACATAACGGCTAAATTGTCAATATTGAAATTCCCATTTGCGTCTCTCAAATCTCGATAAACACCCTCTTCTGGAATTAATAGATCGGGCATGCTGTTGCGAAAAGTATACAAAATAAAATGATGGCTTCCCGGTCTCATGGTTATTTCTACTTGATTCACATAAATATATCCGCTTGTATCCAGATCCGTATAATTTAATAATTCTCGTTCGTAATTGGGTTGCACTTCAAAAGGGCCAAGGTGGATTTGTATGCCATTTTCAGGTATGGCTAATGGACTAAAATTAATTTCCTCAAAACGTGTGGTATCCGTTAACAGAGTTGTATCAGAAACACTCCCAGTTTCAGGTGCCCCCTCAATAATCCACTGGCGAATGAATTCCAGTTGCCCGTTCGTTAAATGAGGTAATCCCAAGGGCATTAATGAACCATAATTATGGTGATCGCTAAAAAAGTGTTCTTTGTCGGGAGCATTTATTTTCTCCCAGAAATAGCTTTTATATAGACTGCTTAATCCATCGGTCCCTATGCGTTCCAACCCATCATCTAATGCAGCTTGATTGTCAACCGGTTGATTGGTCAATTGATTATATGCTACATCTTGAGTAAGAACAAGATTAGATTGATTGGCAAATGATGTCCCCGCTGAATGGCAATCAACACAGTTTTGGGAAAAAATATCTTCCTGAATAATTTTCCATGAATCACGGCTATTTATAATGACTTGATCGTCATTTGAATTTCGCGCGACTTCTGTGCAGCCCCATAAGATGAATATGAGCAGAAGAAAGAGATAATTTTTATTCTTCATCAGTTATAAAGAATAGAAATTTTACTGCACAATTCCAACTATCATTGCATAAAAAACAAAAGCCCTCTTTGAGGGCTTTTGTTTCAGCAAGTGATTAATACATTAACTGCAACATGTTTCAATCAAAGCAGCACACACTTGGTAAGGATCCATATTTGCAGAGGGACGGCGGTCTTCCAAATATCCGTGACCATCTTTTGCTGTGGCCATGGGAATGCGGATGGACGCTCCACGGTCACTCACGCCATACCGAAATTCATGGATGGAGCACGTTTCATGAAGCCCTGTTAATCGTTCTTCATTGTGTGCACCGTACAACACAATATGTTTATCATGATTTTTTCCTAATGCTTCACAGGCAGCCTCGATCACTTTTATACCCCCATTTTCTCGCATGGATTTTGTACTGAAATTGGTGTGTGCTCCGGCACCATTCCAGTCGCCTTTAACTGGTTTGGGATGTAAAGTGGCATTAACACCATATTCTTCCGAAATACGATACAGTAGCCAGCGGGCAAGCCATAATTGATCACCTGCTTCTGTTGCGCCTACTGGCCCTACCTGGAATTCCCATTGGCCGGGCATAACTTCTGCATTAATACCGGAAATTTCTATTCCCGCTTCCAAACAAGCGTCCATATGTTCTTCAACAATATCTCTCCCAAAGACTTCATCGGCACCTACACCACAATAAAAAGGACCTTGTGGAGCCGGATAACCTCCTTCGGGCCACCCTAAAGGTGAGCGTCCAACAAAAAATGTATATTCCTGCTCAATACCAAACCATGGTTCATGATCTTTGAATTTTTCAGCAATATCTGTTAACCGGGCTCGTGTATTGGATTTATGAATAGAGCCATCCGCTTGAAGAACTTCGTTCATTACCAAGATATGATCTTCTCCACGAAGGGGATCTTTAACATAATAAACTGGTTTCAGCAAACAATCACTATCATGACCTTCTGCCTGCATGGTGCTGGAACCATCAAATCCCCATTCAGGGATTTCGTTCAAATTATTAATAGACCCATCAATAACTTTTGTTTTTGATCGTAATTTTGCAGTGGGTTGATGACCATCAATCCAAATGTATTCTGCTTTTACTTTACTCATTTT
>JACNLB010000120.1:54373-132520 GCA_014381755.1 Fidelibacterota bacterium
TTAAAAATAAAATCCCCATTGCATAAGCATTCTTAAAGCAAAATTATCTTCTCCCCGAGCTGGGTGAGATACCCAGATGGGAAAATATAACCCAACTTCCATCATTGTTTGAGACTCAAAACCAACGCCGCCTGTCAAATAAACAGAATCACTTTTATTTAAATAATCTAATCGATCCAGCCATGTTCCTTGTTCATTACTAACGACTGCTCCATCAATAAATACCATGGGCCATGCTACCGTTTTCGTCTGCCAGCCAAGGCTTATCCCACTGCTGAAAATATTATTTTGCCACTCTTTTTCATCAATAGCTACACCCCGAAAAAGAGGAATCCTACCTTCACGTTGCTGCCAAATTTTAGGAACATACAATAACCGATAAGCAAGTTCGTTCCCCCCGCGTTCATCCCAAACAAAACCGGCTTCACCATGAAATCGAATGATGAATCCTTCAATTTTATGCGTTTCTACATCTGCAGAAATACCAAAATTATAAAATGACGACTCTTCCTGGAAGCCGCCAAGCAGGTGAACTTCTAAAAGGTAACGCTGTTCAGTTGTGTAAGAAAATATGGACCATTTTTCTTTCAATTTCATACTCCTACCTACTGGCCACCAATCACTTGAATCTGACGAAATGTATTCAGTGGTGGAAAGAGTTGTAGTTAATCGGGAGTAATAAGATTCTCCATGGGCAACTAAATATTTTGGCTCACCCAGATAATTATTAAATGCAATTTTTGTCCACTTTTTAGGATATTCATACCCTGTCTCCAGTTCCCAATAGGTGTTGACTGTAGACTTCAAAGGTGTTTTGTAACTGACTTTTCCACCCCAATTATTTTCTGGGACACCTGTTGAAAACGTTATCTCCAAGTCAAACAAGTTTTGGTAAAAAGCCGGCATAATCGGCATCATATTTATTCCAATTCCTCCAGAAAACTTTAAGCCTGTACGCCAATTCCCGCGCCAATCCCTTTTAAGCTTGGGTCGGTAATATACCTTATACGTTTCCCAGTGGGGTAAACCATAATCAGGCTGCAGCGATATTCGTCGAGGCCAGCGGTTATTAAACCGATTATCATCAAATAGTCGTTTATTGGGATCAAGCTCTGCTGATACCAATTGAGATGATGTGTTTATTTCAATAATATTATTTCTGTTAATATCTATTTGGGGCAATAAAGTACTATCTCCATTTTCAGTAATAATTAAAACATCAACCGGTAAAATCCAGCTCCCATCATATTTCGTATTAATTTTATTATTCCATTGCCTGTTTACATTATACTTGCTTGTAACATCTTTAATTTTAAAATCAGGTCGTAGATTCGTTGAAAGAGCTAATCTAAAATTATCTGCTATTTTATCATTTGTATGTAGTTTAATTATATTAATGAAATTTTCCGTAGTGGCTGTTTTTCCTTTAAACATCATGGAATAATCAAGCATAATTTTTTGCATGACAGAATCACCTTCGGATGCCTGCAGCATCTGCAACGCATGACTGCCGACAATATATTTACTGTATATATTTGCAGCTGCTTCCCAATTGGTTTGCTTTCCTGGGCGATAAATAGGGGGGAGCGATTTTTCACCAATGACATCCAGTAAAAACTGCGTCCAATCTTCCATGTCCATCGCTTTAATTTCTGGCCATATATTCAAGTCCGGGATTGGTTGTGTAAATGTAAAGGGGTCAGATTTCTCTTTTTGAGATCGTTCAAATAGCCAACTTGCATATTCAGCAAGAGATTCATTTAACCAGTTTTCTGCATATGCATCCGCTTGAATTGACAAACCGAACCATTGATGCGCTAATTCATGATCCAATACATGGCCATCGTCAATTTTATCTTGAAAAATAATATAATTGTTTGTTGTAATAGCTCGTGAGCCGATAGAATATCCACTGCTGATAACCAGTTTATCCATCAATGCATTACCAAACCGTTCTTCGTAAAAAGGAATCAATTTTCCTAGCCGATCTTGAATATTCTTGATGTGTTTATCCTGCGAATTTTGTGTGATGATTTCTATCTGTATACCACTGATTTTTAATGGATATTTTTTCATCCCCTTAACAAAAACTGCGCTACTTGATAATGTGTAGTCATCCTTGATCATATACTTGATATGTCCTATTTCCAATTCAACTTGTTTTAAAATACGTCCTGATGTCCCCACTAAAAAGTCCGTTGGAACGGATAAATCAATTTCATACTTTGCAAAATTAGAGTGGGGTTTTATAGAATGTCCATATTCATCAGGATGCCATCCATCGGTATAAAAATACTCAAGCACCGGATAGTAATGAATAGCATTGTAAGTAACCGTATCTTTCCGGGAACCATAAGCGGGAAGGCTTGGGTTTCCCGATGAAGTGAAATACGTCTTAAAAGGTATATCAATAATAACCGTTTCACCTATCTGAACAGGGGGGAACAGACTGATTGTTAACACCAGACTATCCTGCCCTGTAACTTTTCCGCCATGAGAACAACGCACTGTTGATATTTCAGAAAAAGGGGATGTGTGTGAATCATGGTTGGCGCTATTATGAAAGTATAATTCCTTTAATGCTGATTGAGAATTATTAACGATACGTACATGATTAACGCCTTCTATGAACCCGGACGCTTGGTCTGTCCGGGGATGAAAGTAGACATCAAGGTTATAATTTATTTCAAGTTCGGTTCCAAGTAAGAAAGTGGATAGAAATATACCGCAGATACTATTATTTAATATACGTTTGTTAACCACGCATCAAAACTTAATACCTACTGCCAGTCCGGAAATCCAGCCTCCTGGACCATAGGAATACACCCCTGTTTCAAAATTATAATTTTCATATACCCACACCGCGCCAAAACCTGTATCAGCAAAAAAATCACTGGAAAGGCTTTGACCCGTTGATTGCTGTAATCGATTTGTACTTGTCCCAAACTTTAGTTGAAGCTGATAAGGAAGTGCAAATACGCCACCCAAACGTACTTCAGGTATTTTTGAGCTAAATCTATTATATGCATCCAGTGAAAAGATCAATGGTAAATAGGCAAGTTTTTTTGTAATCGAGATTACAACCGCTGTTGGCAATTCTTCCTCGTTTTCAGAATAGTTTTTTATGACCGAGCCCGAATTAATCAAACTAACACCCAGTTTAGAATTCAACTTTTTTAATTCCACAATAGCGCCGGCTGAAAAAGTAAACAGTGCTGCTTGTTTTTCTTCGATGGTACTATAAAAAACACCCGCACTTATGCCCCAAACTAATGGCCAACGTGAAGAATGTCCAGCAGCTGCCCAATTTAACCACGTGTCCGCTGCGGAGTAATTTTCAGTCTCCTGATTTAATTCATCTCGGCCTGAAAACAAACCATAGTTTAAATGTCGTAATCCATACACAGTTACAGACTCTTTTCCGGGTAAAGATAAATGCACTGATTGTGCTGTTATATCTGCCGGGTAAGAAACAAAACTCACTTCAAATTGCCTGGGCAGCATCCATAAAGCCGCCGGGTTGACCACATCTGCAGTAATGTTTTGAATAGCGCCTCCAGCGCCTGTAAGCGCCATGCGGTGGGGATGATACCAATTTTCAAGCCCAGGAAATGTGACTCCCGCAAATAATGCATTTAATAAAAAACTATAAACAATACCTCTCATAAAACAGATACCGGATTTATATCAATAAAGGTTTTGACGCCTGAAGGAATTTTATCGAATAATTTTGCAGATATTCGTTTTTGTAAATATGCATGCATCTTATTACCATTGATATCATGCGTTTTATTTGATTTAAGCATAATATGCATACGATATTTACCGCGTAATCGTTCCCGATAACAATTTGCAGGTCCCAATATATCTATACCTTTTGGAGATGGACGCAATTTACTGCATATTATTTCAGCTGTCGTATTTACATGTTCTTTTTTTGCTCCTTCAATTTCAATACGTATCATCCAGGAAAAAGGAGCGTATTGCAATTCTTGACGTTCACTCAAGGCAATATTGTAATACGTTTTTTGATCCAGTTTGGCAGCGTGTTTTAATACAGGATTATCGGGGTTATATGTTTGAATGACTACTTCCCCGGATTTCCTTCTTCCGGATCGGCCTGCAGCTTGATAAATAAGTTGAAACACTTTTTCTCCGGAACGAAAGTCAGGTAAAAAAAGGCCGGTATCACCATTAACAATCCCCACAAGTGTTGCATTGTCAAAATCTAACCCTTTGGCAATCATTTGAGTTCCAATTAACACATCAATTTTACCGGCAGCAAATTGCTCCAAAACCTTCGTCATGGACGTAATGTTGCGTGTCGTGTCATAATCAACCCTTGCTACGTTTACGTTTGGGAAAATATTAGCAACAACATCTTCAACTTTTTGTGTTCCAACTCCAAGAAGTTTAACGTTAATACTACTGCATTTCTGACAGGCTGTTGATATATCTCCGGTTTCAAAACCACAAAAATGGCATTTAAGCATGCGCTTATAACTATGGTATGTTAATGCAATTTCACATTGAACACATGTTTCCACATGACCACAATCTCCACAACGCATAATCGGTGCAAATCCCCGTCTGTTTTGCAATAATATAACCTGTTCGCCTTTGGCAAATTTTCGTTCCATTTTTTGTTGGAGCATGCTGGATATAACTTGCTGAAATTTACCTGTCTCTTCCTGTTCTTTTATCATATCCGCAACATATACGCGTGGATAAGGAGTGCCACCGAACCTATCGTTTAATCGTATATAATCATATTTCCCCTGGATATAATTATAATAACTGTCCAAGCTTGGAGTGGCGCTGGACATGAGAACAACTGCCTTGTGTAGTTTGCCGCGCATCAAAGCAACGTCTCGAGCATGATATCGTGGAGCGGGAGAATCCTGTTTAAATGAATTTTCCTGTTCTTCATCAATAATAATTACACCAATATTTTTTACGGGAGCAAATATGGCACTGCGGGCTCCAATTACAACATTAAATTCTCCTGAACAAATCTTTTTCCACGTCCAAGCTCGTGCTGCATGGGATAGTTTTGAATGCCATAATGCAACCTGTTCGCCAAATACAGCCCGGAATCTTCCGGCTATTTGCGGCGTTAATGATATTTCCGGGAGAAGCAATATTGCGGATTTATTCTGCTCCAAGGCTTGACGTACAAGTTCAATATATATTTCCGTTTTTCCGCTTCCTGTAACACCGTGGAGTAATGTTGGATTGAATTTTCCTGAATTCAATTTTGTGCTTAAATCATCTATTGCCAGCTGCTGTTCATCTGTGAATTTGATTTCTTTATGGATTTTTGAAAATGTAAATCCGGTTACATCGGGTAGGTTCGTTACTTCATCCAAATCCACTAGATCTTTTTCAAACAATGTTTTACAAATTGCGCTGGGACTGCTCACTATATTCTTAAGTGAGGATAAGGGAATAGCCCCTTCTTGAGCAGATAGATGTTTTAATACTTTTGCTTGTGCGGGGGATCTTTTTTGCAATTTCTTGTAATCGCCTCCCCATGTTTTGAATGAAACGATGCTTGTTGTTGGCGGTGTATACTTTGCGGATAAGTTTGATGGTAAAACAGTTTTTACGACTTGTCCAATCGGGGTGAAATAATATGCACTCATCCATGTTACCAATTTCCATAATTTTTCATCCATTACCGGTTGCAGGTCAACTAATTCTTTTATCTGTTTATGTTTACCTTTAAAATCTGATTTTGCAGATTTATTAACAACTATGCCCGTAACCATACGCTTACCCAAGGGGGCTTTTACACGCGTTCCAACTTGAAGGGAGTCAATAAATTCTTTCGGAATTTGGTACGTAAATTGGCAATAACTAGAGATTGGGAAAGCAACTTCTGCAAACATGATCATTGAAGGTAAATGCAGTTAAACCTTCCGGCAAGAATTCTTTATATAAATTAATAACCCCCGCAATAAGCGAGGGTTATATAAGAGCTTTTTAGAATTTAAGTGTTACGCTTTTATAACATACACTTTTAGTTCAGGTTTTAATTCTGCAGACACGCGTACCGGTACATGATAAATACCCAGTGATTTGATGGATTCCTGCAACTCGATGCGATGGCGCTCAAGAACAACACCTTTTTCTTCCAACTTTTTATGGATATCATTGGTTGTTATAGCCCCAAACATTTTTTCTTCTTCTCCTACCTGGACCTCAAACGTCATTTCCAGATCTTTTAATTGACCTGCAAGTTCAAGATTTATTTTATCATCATGAACGCGACGTTTTTCTGAATTACGCTTACGTTCATCAGCAATGGCCAGATTGCGTTTAGACGCTCTCAACGCCAACCGCCTGGGAAACAGAAAATTTCGGGCAAAACCCGGTTTTACGTTAACAATATCACCGGCAGTACCTAATGTATCTACATCCTTAAGTAATATTATATCCATGGTTTAAATCCTTTTGGTTAATATAATGATTAATTGTCGCCTAAGCTTGTATAAGGCATTAAAGCAATGTTTCGTGCTCTTTTGATAGCTCGTATCAATTTCCTGTGCATTTTTGCACTGGTGCCTGTAACTCTCCGAGGCATTATTTTGCCCTGTTCCGTTACAAAACGGCGCAATAGTTTTACATCTTTATAGTCAATTTCTTTAATATTGTTTTCTTTGAAATAACAAAACTTTTTACGACTTACAAATGCCATGATTTCCTCTTTTCTTTATTATGTTGAAGTTTCTTCTTCAACCGTTTCAGGTTTTACTTCTTCGTTTTCTTTTTCGTCTTTCTCTTCTTTTTCTTCCGGCTCTTGTGCTTTTGTATCATCTTCTACAATTTCTTTCTTGTCATTTTCAGGAGTTTCTTTTTCGATTAAATCACTACTTTCATCCATAATATCTTCTTCTACAGCTTCCGGTTTTGATTCAAGACGTACATTTTGGTAACGCAAGACTGAGTTGTTCAATTTCATAAAACTTTCAAAATCGTCTAGTCCCGCAGTATTTTCTGTTTCAAAATGCAAAAGTACGTATGTACCGTATTTATGATTGTTAATAGGGTAAGCTAGCCTTTTTTTGCCCCATTCATTATGGTAAATCACTTCACTAAATTTGCTTAAGTGTTCACCAATATCATTTAAAATGCTTTCTGTTTTCTCCTGTTCAAAATCAGGGTTCAAAATGTAGAGCGTTTCATAATATCGCATAGATTCTCCTCAAATTCCTTTTATACTAATAATGGTGCTATAACCAATGACACCACTGACATTAACTTAATTAAAATATTTAATGATGGTCCCGATGTATCCTTAAACGGATCTCCAACCGTATCCCCAACGACCGCAGCTTTATGGGCTTCCGATCCTTTTTTGAGCATTTCACCATTTACATCCACTCCGACTTCGATCATCTTTTTTGCATTATCCCAGGCACCGCCGGCATTGGATTGGAAAATTGCCATGAGCACACCGGTTACTGTGACACCTGCAAGTAATCCACCAAGTGTTTCCGGTCCAAATGTAAAACCAACCAAGACGGGAGAAATAATGGCTAAAATCCCGGGCATGACCATTTCTTTAATGGCTGACTGTGTAGAAATTTCAACACAGCGACCGTGTTCAGCTTTCGTTAATCCCAATTCATAGGCAGATTTATCTTCATCTGACCACGTGGTTTCGTCACCCTTTTTCATAATTTCCAGCGCTGCTTTTAATTCTGGGATATCTCTAAATTGGCGACGGACTTCTTCTATCATGGCCATTGCTGCTCGGCCCACAGCGCCCATTGCCATGGACGAAAATAAAAATGGCAGCATGCCGCCCACAAACAATCCCGCCATTACCATTGGATTTGAAATATCAATACTCTTAATTCCGGTTTGAACCATAAATGCAGCAAATAACGCCAGAGCAGTTAGGGCAGCGGAGCCGATAGCAAATCCTTTGCCGATGGCTGCAGTTGTATTTCCAACAGCATCTAATTTATCCGTCCGTTCACGAACTTCTTCCGGCAATTCTGCCATTTCTGCAATACCACCGGCATTATCAGAAATGGGACCATACGCATCCACAGCCAGCTGAATGCCGGTGTTGGCCAGCATACCCAATGCCGCCATGGCAATACCGTACAATCCTGCGAAATAATGAGCACCCATAATGCCGGATGCTAAAATTAAAATTGGGATTGCTGTCGATTGCATTCCAACGCCCAAACCGGCAATAAGATTTGTTGCCGGGCCCGTTACGGATTGTTTAACAATGGATAAAACAGGTGCTGTTCCCGTTCCGGTATAATGTTCAGTAATAAGCCCAATTCCTAATCCGGCAACGAGTCCGATAACTGTTGCCCAAAATACGCCTGTTGCTGTGAATTCAGTTCCGCCCTGTATAAATGTATCAGGGAGAAATGATTGAATCAGAAAATAAATTACACCCACCATTATTGCAGAACTTCCAAACTCTCCACGGTTTAGGGCTTTTTGCGGATCGCCGCCTTCTTTAACAGAAACCATAAATGTTCCTATAATGGAAACAAGAATCCCGGACGCAGCAATGAAAAGGGGTAAAATCACAAAATTTATATCGAACCCTCCAGCGACTAAAATACTCGCTCCTAAAACCATGGAACCAACAATTGAACCTACATAAGATTCAAAAAGATCAGCGCCCATTCCGGCAACATCGCCCACATTATCTCCCACATTATCTGCGATGGTGGCAGGATTAAGCGGATGATCTTCCGGAATCCCAGCTTCAACTTTACCTACAAGGTCAGCACCTACATCGGCGGCTTTGGTATAAATGCCACCGCCAACACGAGCAAACAACGCAATAGATGAGGCTCCTAAAGAAAATCCGGAAATCACATTTAAAACCGTTCTCATTGAAACAGAGTCGGAACCAAAATAATTTGTGTAGAAAATAAACAATCCGCCAAGACCCAGAACGCCCAATCCGACAACGCTTAAACCCATAACCGTGCCGCCAGTAAAAGCAACATTAAGTGCCGTAGCTAAACTGTTTCGTGCGGCATTTGTTGTACGATTATTTGCCTTTGTAGCTACTTTCATCCCTAAAAAACCGGCCAAGCCAGAAGCCATCGCCCCCACAATAAATGACATGGCAATCAACGCGCTTGAATCATCGCGACCGGAATTTGCAAACCCAAGCAACAAGGCAACTGCTATTACAAAAATAGTCAATACTCGATATTCTGCTTTTAAAAACGCCATGGCGCCTTCAGCAATGCTTGATCCAATTTGCTTCATTCTGTCCGTACCTTCATCCTGCTTATTAATCCATGTTGTTTTCCAAAACGAAAACAACATGGCCAATACACCGGCGCCCATAACTAATAACAGATTATTCATTTAAGTTTTTTCCTTTTTTATTAATTAAAATTATTCATCGTTTTTTGTATACCGTGATCCAACATGGATTCGACTGCATCGGCCACTGTTTGAATCATATCATCTGCATCAGGCTGATCGTTTTTCTTAAACGGTTTTAGTACATATTTTTCTGCAGGGCGTTTTTGATCGGCAGCAGCAACACCAAAGCGTAAACGGGGGAAACCTGTATGTCCTAAATGATAAATAACAGACTCCATCCCCCGATGACAACCATCGCCACCTTTGGGTCTGATTCTCATAGAGCACAGCGGTAAATCCACATCATCCAACACAATATGTAAATCAGCCAGATCAATATTCCAGTTCTGCTTGATCATTTTTACAGCAACGCCACTGGCATTCATGCCCGTTGTGGGTTTAACCAAAAGGGAATCCTTTTCAGGTGCTTCAGCGTACACAAACGCTCCCTTCCCCGGTTGAAACGTGACGGACCAACGTCTAGCCAATTCGTCCACAACCCAGAATCCGGCGTTGTGTTTGGTGTTGGCATACTCCAGCCCGGGATTCCCCAAGCCTATAAATGCTTTCATAATTATTTAGAGCCGTCTTCAGCAGCATCTTTTTTACCTTCAGCTTTTTCTTCACCACCTTCTGCTTGCTCTTCTGCTGCAACTCCTTCTTCGCCTTCTGCTCCCTCTTCGCCCTCTTCACCTTCTGCGCCTTCTTCAAGTTCTTCAACAACGGGTTCTTCCTCTTCTTTTGGAGGTGCTATAGCAGCAATGGCTTGGTCTTCATCTGCCAGAATTGTGAATTCACCCGTTACAACAATATCCGCAACTGTCAGACTGCTGTTCATTTCCAATTCAGTTACATCAACAGAGATAAATTCCGGAACATCCGTTGGCAAACATTCAACCTCGATACTGGTAAGAATTTGAGAAAGGACACCGCCTTCACTAACACCGATGGCGTCCCCTTCCATGTGAATAGGTACAGAAATAGTCATTTTTACATCTCGGCGGACACGCATAAGATCCACGTGTAACACATTCTCTGTTACCGGATGGTACTGCATTTCTTTGATCATCACATATTGGGTATTGCCTTCTAATTCTACCTCAAAAATACGGTTTCCTGAATTCAGGGCGTGAAAGAGTTCTTTTGAATCAAGAATCAAATTTACGTTGGCTTCTCCCTTATAATAATAGTTCGCTGGAATTTTCCCGTTTTTGCGTAATGTTTTTGTAGCACTTATTCCGGTCTGTTCCCTTTTTTCTACAGCTAACTGATAATAATCTGCCATTTTTTTACTCCGCTTAAAATTCGAACAGTGAACTCACAGATTCGCCTTCATGAATACGATCGATCGCTTCAGCAAAAATGTCGGAAACTGTTACAATTTTCATTTTATTAAATATTTTTTCTTCTGGAATTTTGACTGTATCCGTTACAATCAGTTGACTGATTGCTGAAGACTTAATCCTGTCTATTGCCGATCCCGATAAAAGGGCGTGTGTGGCAATAGCTGTAACTGAATTGGCACCGTTTTCATTGGCGGCTTCAGCAGCGTTTACTGTCGTTCCCGCCGTATCAATCATATCATCAATAATTAATACATCCTTTCCTTTAAGATCGCCAATCAAATGCATGACTTCTGCCTGATTTGGGGCATAACGCCGTTTATCAATTAAAGCAAAATGCATCCCTAGCCGCTTTGCATAGGCTTGACTCATACGAGCAGAGCCTACGTCAGGTGAAAGAACAACGGATTTTTCAGGTTCCAAACCCAATGCTTTGATCTTATCCATCAAGACCATACGACTATAAAGATGGTCAAAAGGAATATTCGCAAACCCCTGTATCTGTGTTGAATGCAAATCCATTGTAACAATTCGATCTGTGCCGGCTGCTGTAAACATGTCTACCATAACCCGTGCGGAAATCGGTACGCGCGGTGTATCTTTCCTATCCTGCCTGGCATACCCAAAATAAGGAATCACCGCCGTAACGCTCTTTGCTGATGCACGGACAGCCGCATCTAAAATAAGAACAAGTTCCAGTATATTCTTCGCCGGGCCATTGGTGCTCTGTATAATAAATACATCCCTGCCACGTATATTTTCCTCGAATTTGATCCAAATCTCCCCATCGGCAAAGTCCTTAATGGATAATTGACCCAATGGAACATTCAGGTGATCCGCAATTTGTTTCCCAAGTTGGGGATTACTACGACCAGTAAATAATTTTATAGTATCTTTACTCATAATTTTTTTCTGCTGGGGCGCCCTCCTACATCCCACCTCAGCGGGATTACGGCGGACAGGCAGGGATTCATTTCAGGAAATCTGCCATGCTCCTAATTCTTTCTGCTGGGGCGCAGGGATTCGAACCCCAACTGCCTGGACCAAAACCAGGTGTCCTACCCTTAGACGACGCCCCAAAGGGTTTGTTTGGATTTAATTTCAGCTGTGTACGGGGGGGTGAGTTAAGATGGTTCGGTAGTCGGACGATAAAACAGACTCGGCTGCTTTTGCTGCAGTGTCTTCGTCAAACATTCCGAACACAGTCGAACCACTTCCCGACAAACTGGCATATTGGGCTCCGTTATTTATCAGAGCGTCCTTAATTTTACCAATCTCTGGATGTGCTGGAATCACAATCCGTTCAAATTCATTCTGAAAAAGCTCAAAAGGAATTATATCCCTTCTGAATAAGTCGGCAAAGTTAGCTTTTTCAACATTGTTCTCCAAAACTTTTTTCAATTCACCATACGCCCATTCTGTGGAGATAAAAACAGGGGAGATAACCAATAAAAATGAAAAATCCAATTTTACATTTATGGGCAATAATTTTTCACCAATTCCTTCGCCTAATTGTGTTCCGCCTTTGATAAAAAAGGGGACATCTGCTCCAATCTCTTGCCCAAGTTCTTGCAGGGCAGCAACAGATAAACCTAATCCATACAAATCATTTATACCTTTTAATACTGTGGCTCCGTTACTGGAACCGCCGCCTAAACCTGCTCCTTGAGGAATCATTTTTTCAACGTGTATTTTGATACCACCCAAATTTGGAAATTGTCCAAGAATCGCTGCATAAGCTTGTGCGCACGTATTTGTGGAATCCAGAGGGAAGTTTTTGTCGTTTGATGTTAATTCACATCCGTGTTCAATTTTTTCCAAGGTTACAACATCATGGAAATCCAATTCCTGAAATATGGTATTGAGACTGTGATAACCATCGGGACGTTTATTCAACACCTGCAGGCCAATATTCACTTTTGCGTGTGATTTCAACGAAATGAAACTCAATTATAAAACCCCTCTTTTATTTTTCCCCTAGGACCCCGACCTTCGGTACGAGACAAGCAGGGGAGAACAATCTGCATAAATTTTCTCTTTTTCCCCTGTAATAGGGAAATACAAAGGGGTAAAATTATAGATATTCATTATTTCGAAATGGTTGCCACAGCTACAGCGCCCACGCCTTCTCCGCGACCGATAAATCCCATTTTATCCGTTGTGGTGGCTTTGATGGATACAGATGCTTCTTCAACTTGAAGGGAATAGGCAATTTTATATGTCATTTCCGGAATGGTATCAGCCAGCTTGGGTTCTTCCAGAATAATTGTGCTGTCAATATGGTCAATTTCAAATCCCTGTTCTCTTACCAAATTTATGGCGTGTTCTAAAAAATGAATGCTTTCCTTGCCTTTCCAGCGCTCATCGGAACTTGGGAAATGTTGGCCAATATCTCCCAAATTCGCAGCGCCCAGAAGAGCATCTACAATGGCATGAAGCAACACATCCCCATCTGAATGGCCCACTGAACCAACGGGACTGTCAATCTTGACACCTCCAATAATAAGAGATTCCCCTTTTGCCAGGGGATGAACGTCGTAGCCTATTCCTGTTTTAATCATTATCTAATTATTTTTGTCTGGAGAGGGTGAAAATAATATCTCTTTATACATTGAATCACTACGACTGACCCATTCTGCCTTGAGGCTACCCATCTCCTGTTCGTATTTTAGTAACAACAATTTTTTCGCTTCTACTATATTTCCTTTTTCCATCAATTCCAAAATGTCTTGATCTATTTTTGTCATCAAAACGTTCTGGCGAAAACGATTTTCCAACACCATTTTATTATAATAAGAATGTACAATCAATGCTCCTATGAATAAACCAGCAATAAATAATGATATGTATAATATTGTCTTATACATGTAACATCATATCAGCCAATTCCCAGTCCTCATGAGTCGTTATTTTAAAATTCCCGGCAAACCCTTCTGTTACGACTACTGTACCACCAGCTGCTTCTACCAAGGATGCTTCGTCTGTTACTTCTATTTCTTGTTGAAGGGCGTTGATTAAAATATCCCTATGGAATGTTTGGGGAGTTTGGGCCAGCCAAATGGAATTACGGTCTAACGTTTTTTGAATTTGATCACCGTTCACTTGCTTCACCGTATCTTTAGATGGCAGGGCTGCAATACAACCATCGGCTTCATCACAGCCCTTAATCGTTTTGGAAATGAGTTCAGGGGTTACGAAAGGCCTTGCGGCATCATGAACGGCAATAATTTCTACATCATTTGATAAAGCATGACATCCATTCAAAACAGAGTCTTGTCGTCGCGTTCCGCCGGCCACAGTTTTTACTGGTTTCGCTGATGTAAATGAAGCTAATTCACGTGATGTGTTATCTATGTCTTCTTCCGGAACAACGACAACTATTTCAACAATATCTCTGCATTGGAGAAATGGGGTTAAAGTATGAAAGAGGAGTGGTCGTCGGCCCAACAGTTTAAACTGCTTTTTTTCACCAAAACGGTTCCCCATTCCAGCGGCGGCAATAACAGCGCCTGCTTTCAATGTAGATGACATTATTTTATAAACATGGCATCGCCATAACTCAAGAAGCGATACTTATTTTTCTTGGCTTCCCAGTAAGCTTTCATAATAATATCCCTTTCAGAAAAGGCTGATATCATCATGAGCAATGTGCTTTTCGGCTGGTGAAAATTGGTTATGATCCCGTCCACCATTTTAAAGTTATAGGGCGGATAAATAAATTTGTCCGTCCAGCCCCGTTTCGGTGATACCTGGAATCCGGATACAGCTACCGTTTCTAATGCTCGAACAGTGGACGTTCCCACAGCATAAACCTTCCGCCGTTTTTTCTTGGTTTCATTGATAGCCAAGGCGGTTTTAGGCGATACTTCAAAATATTCTGAATCCATTTGGTGACGGTTCAGGTCTTCTACCTGTACCGGACGAAACGTCCCTAATCCGATATGCAGTGTTGTATACGCAATTTTAACACCTTTGTCCTGTAAGCGTTTCATCACTCCTTTAGTGAAATGAAGTCCGGCAGTGGGAGCTGCAACGGCTCCCCGCTCATCGGCATAGACCGTTTGAAATCGTATCTTATCTTTTGCCTCTGCGGGTCGTTTAATATAAGGAGGTAAAGGCGACGTCCCTATACGGTCAATTATATCGTAGAAATTTTTACCCGTATATTCAAAGCGCACCACACGTCCCCCGGAAATTGTATTGTCGATAACATCGCAAAATACATTTTTAGCAAACATGAGTTTATTGCCGATGCGAACCTTCCGTGCCGGTCTTACCATAACTTCCCACAATTCATTTTCCAGTTCCCGTAGAAGAAACACTTCTACAGTAGCGTCTGTCTTATCTTTGCTGGCATAAAGCCGTGCCGGGAACACTTTTGTATTGTTCATAATAATTAAGTCATTTTTTCGAAAATACTCAACCATATTCGAAAATGTTTTATGTTCTATATCACCTGTGTTTTTATCCACTACCATCATTTTGGATAAGTCCCTGCGTTTTGCAGGATATTGGGCAATATATTTTTCCGGCAAAGGATAATCAAAATCTGCCAGTTTGTACTTTTTCTTTTTATTTATCATTTAAATAACCTCTGTTGTATTTTTGAATTAAATGTTCTGTTTAAAAGTTTAAACGCTTTTTCCTGGGCAATACGGCCTCTCGATGTTCTCTGAATAAACCCTTCTTTTATTAAATATGGTTCATAAACATCTTCAATCGTAGAGGCATCTTCACTTACTGCGACCGATAGAGAACCCACACCTACGGGTCCCCCTTTAAATTGATCAATAAGTGCTATCAGAATGCGGCGGTCCATATCATCTAAACCATGAATATCAATTCCCATTCCGTCCAGTGCTTCTTTGGCTACACTTTCATTTATTTTTCCATTTGCTTTCACTTCTGCATAATCTCTTGCTCGACGTAAAATGCGATTCGCAATCCGCGGTGTGCCCCGGCTCCGGCGTGCCAATTCCTTGGCGCCTTTATCATCAATATCCACTTCAAGGATTTCAGCTGAACGCCTGATAATATGAAACAAGTCTTCGGCATTATAAAAATCCACACGCAGTACCACACCAAAACGATCCCGTAATGGAGATGTAAGATTACCCAATCGTGTCGTCGCGCCAATCAACGTAAAGGGTTCCACGTTCAACTGCACACTGCGGGCGCTGGGGCCCTTGTCGATCATAATTTCAATGCGGTAATCTTCCATGGCGGAATAAAGATATTCCTCCACAACTGAATTCAAGCGGTGGATCTCATCAATAAAAAAGACATCCCTTCCCATGAGATTTGTCAATACACCTGCCAAATCACCGGCGCGTTCAAGGACTGGGCCCGACGATTGTTTTAAGCTAACGCTCAATTCCTTGGAAATAATGTTTGCCAGTGTTGTTTTACCAAGTCCCGGCGGCCCAAACAACAATACATGATCCAGGGATTCTTTGCGTTTATTGGCCGCTTCGATATACAGTTTCAAATTGTCTACAACTTCATGCTGACCGATAAATTCATCGAATTTTTCGGGGCGTAAAGACTTTTCAACAATAATGTCTTCTTCAAGGGGTGTGGGGTCTGTTATGTGAATTTCAGTCATAAAATGCGGGGTATTGTTCGTAAATCATGCTATTTGAGCCACGAAAGATACAAAAATGAAAGGGGGTTCGTCAAATTTTTGAGCTTTGAGCAGGAATTCCTCCACGAATTTCATCCAGTCGGTCTTTTCGATCAGCAGCAAATTTTGTGATTCCATCCCAAATCCACCGCGGGGATAAATGTGCTTCATCCACAATTTCATCTACAGACCCGCCGGTACGCCAGCGATTATCCCAATCAGAAGAAAGCGAATATTCTTCAACAATTTTATTGGCCACCCATTTATGCATTAACCGTCGTGCTCCGTTGGTAATAATCATAGTATCGTGCCATTCCGTTGGAGCAATAATAC
The DNA here is from genome assembly GCA_014381755.1 of Fidelibacterota bacterium. Classification (GTDB taxonomy): domain Bacteria; phylum Fidelibacterota; class Marinisomatia; order Marinisomatales; family TCS55; genus UBA2126. The sequence goes on from JACNLB010000120.1 coordinate 71,033, forward strand.
TGTTGCGATATTTTTCACTTTGTCTTTGGAACAATTCCCAGGATATTGCTGCAACGATTTTAACATTGGGGCCTTCTTCCTTGATCCTCGGCAACAATTCTACAATAGAATTTGTGGAGCTGGTACCTCGGACAATTACGATACCTTCCTTTGCTTTATCCTGATTATAGTCCCTAATAATATAAGCGCCTTTTGCTGCATCTATATGGGATGCCATGCCCAGCGCATTACGATCGGGAATGCTTACAGCGGGACGGGTCAAATGCAAACCAATAATTGGGATATTCGTATTAAATGCCGCTGCCAAAGCCGGAGCAACTTCATTATGCTCCCAAGGATGAATGTTCACAATGTGTCCATCAGGAAAAAGCTGTGTAACCCCCGGAGAAAAAATACCGAAGTGCGTGCGGCTGTCTTCAGCTGTTTCCGGTCCGGAATGCCCAACAACCCAAATAAGTTTTCCCACTTTAAAGTCTGAATCCTGGGCAATTTGACTGAAAAGCCTTAAGGGGCCGTATTTCAAATAACTGAAAGATCCATAGGTGCTCATGGCACCGTAAAAACCATTGAAGTCATTGTATACATCTGGATTGAAATTAACTGTCGCCAGTCCGGCCATCATTCCGGCGTTGGTAAATTCTGTAATTCCCTGGGGCATTAACGGGCTGTCAGGATTATTATCCTTATTATAAAAACCATGATTCCCCTCCCCGTTCCATTCTTTGGCAAAGCCGGAAATGTTTGTTGAATCAGCCAAATCAGCGCTCATGGCAATCACCAGCGGCCGTCCATATTCTTTTTCAGCAATCGTATTAATGTAACTGGCATATTTAGAAAAGCCTACACGGTTGGGTGCTTTCTCTCCCGGCTGAACAAAAAGGTCAGAGGGGAGGGAATTGATATTGAATATTGATTTATCTGTCGTTGGGTTTTTTGCACTAACACGACATGTTTCGATTTCGTTTGGAACCGAGTCTCCAATCTCAACCAGTGTATCAGCCAAATAGTCTATCAATTCTTGATTTTTTTCCATGACAGAAAAGACAGTGTGAAAAAGTGCTTTTGCTTGTTCCACTTGTTCATCCCAAGTGTCAGATGCTCCTTCACCAAAACACTCATAATCAACATTATACTTTTCAGCAAATTCACTTTTTGTTTTCCAGAACAATTCCGAATTACGTTTGTGGGCAGCGCCATGGCTGGCGTGATCAAATTTATGATAGCCCCTTCCTTTGCGCATTCTGGCATAGAGCACCTTGGGCTGATTGGGCTTGGCATTTTCTACGAGTAGTTTATAATACGCATTCGTCAGTGATTCCCAATCTTCTCCATCCATCGTCCCTTCTACGTGCCAGCCGTGGGAGCCAAACCAATCTTCAGGGGTACCGTACATGATTGAACTAAAAGGTCGATTATCAATCCCAAAGTCATTCCAATCCATAAAATATATCAAGTTGTCCAACCCAAGCCCCCAGGCAGAATTGATTGTTTCGTGGGATGCGCCTGCGGTAAAACCGCCTTCACCTTCAAAGGCAAACACTTTTACGTCCGGTACCTTGGCCAATTTCAAGGCTAGCGCTTCCCCTGCAGCGGCGGGTGAACCGTGTCCGCTAGGGCCCGTATTAAACTTAAAAAAGAGTGTTTTACCTTCCATTTCCGCATGGCCAGGAAGACCGCCGTTGCGACGCAGGGTTAATAGATCCTCCCAAACAAGTTGGTAATTTTCGCCTTTAAAATGTTGATATTTTTTATCCCCGGTTTGTTTGTACTTAATACGCATAGCTTCATTCAACACAGCCAGTGCGGCATAAACAACCGGATTTGCATGGCCGGCCACCAGCACAAACCGATCACCAAAACGCTTACCGGCTTCACGAATGTCCCATCGCATAGCCCCGGAAAGCAATGTGGCAACCATGCAGTGTACTTTGGAACGAGAGCCTCCTGGGTGTCCGCTCTGGCGTAGGTTCAGCATAATATCGATGCATTGATCAATAAGATCTTTGGTGACTTCCCAATGTGAAAATACGTTTTTTAATTCCTGTGGTTTTTTCATTTTTTCTTTATTTTCCCGTTTTTCTACCATTCAATGTTTTTCTTAAAAATGCGCCTGTATAAGAAGATTTTTCCCTGCTCAAATCTTCCGGTGTTCCTGCAAATATCAATTCGCCGCCTTCATCGCCGCCTTCCGGCCCCAAATCAATAATCCAATCTGCAGATTTAATGACATCCATATTATGTTCTATAACAATCACTGTGTTGCCTTTTTCGATCAATCGCTGCAACACAGCCAGAAGCATCTTCACATCTTCAAAATGCAAACCGGTAGTGGGTTCATCTAATATATATAGGGTGCGGTCTCTGCTGACCCTGGAAAGCTCCGTAGCCAATTTGACGCGCTGGGCTTCTCCGCCGGACAATGTTGTGGCTTGTTGTCCCAGACGAATATAACCAAGGCCTACTTCGAACAATGTTGTTAATTTTTTCTTTACAGATGGAATATTTTTAAAAAATGTAAGCGCTTCTTCCACCGACATACTTAACACATCAGCGATCGTTTTTCCTTTATACATAATTTCCAGTGTTTCCCTGTTGTATCGCGCTCCTTTACATACTTCACACGTAACATAAACGTCGGGGAGAAAATTCATTTCTATTTTAATAATTCCATCCCCTTCGCATGATGCACAACGCCCCCCTTTAACATTGAATGAAAAACGGCCTGGTTTATAGCCACGAATTTTGGCTTCCGGCAATTGGGAAAACAGGTCGCGGATAAATGTAAAAACACCTGTATAAGTTGCCGGGTTGGAACGGGGTGTTCGACCGATGGGTTTTTGATCAATTTCCACAACCTTATCCAAATATTCCAAACCGCCTACCTCATCAAAGGGCAGTGGGTAAGCGCGGGCATTGTTCAATTCTTTATGTAAAATGGGGAATAATGTTTCATTCACCAGCGTACTTTTTCCACTACCGGACACACCGGTGACAACCACCATTTTTCCCAAAGGAATGGCAACATCCAATTTTTTCAAATTATTTCCCCGTGTGCCTTTTAACATCAGCGCTTTACCGTTTCCATTCCGGCGATATTTTGGAATGGGAATTTTGCGACGTCCGGATAAATATAATCCTGTAATGGATTTTCTGCATTTCAATAGCTGTTTTGGCGGTCCGGAAAAAATAACTTCTCCGCCATGTTCCCCGGCGCCCGGACCTAAATCTACGACTTGATCAGCCGATTCCATTGTTTCCTGGTCGTGCTCAACAACAAGGATAGTATTCCCGAGATTACGTAATGTTTGCAACGTGTCTAACAAACGGGCATTGTCCCTGGGGTGGAGACCGATAGACGGCTCATCCAAAATATATAAAACGCCTACAAGTTGGGAACCGATTTGTGTGGCCAATCGGATACGTTGTGCTTCTCCTCCGGAGAGAGTTGTAGCTGAACGATCCAACGTTAGGTAGTTCAATCCTACATTCACCAAAAAGCCAAGCCTGTTTTTCACTTCTTTTAATATTTGTTCAGCAATTTGGGTTTCCGTTTTTGTGAGTTTAATATTTTTAAAAAATTCCAGTGCGCCTTTTATGGATAAAGAAGCCACATCTCCCAAACTCATTTCATTGATATACACGGAACGGCTTTCTATACGTAAGCGAGCACCATTACATTCTGGACATGGACGCATACTCATAAATTGTTCAATCCAGTTTTGTATATGACCAGATTTCGTCTGCTTGTATCGTCGCATTAAGTTCGGGATTGCTCCTTCCCAGCCGCCGGTATATGTTCCTGTCCAGCGTTTGGAAGAATAGGACATTTTCATTTGTTTTGATCCGGAACCGAACAAAAGCATTTCACGAACTTTTTTGTCTAATTTCATCCAGGGCGTGGTAAACCTGAAATCATAATGTCTGGACAGGCTTTTTAAAATACTTCCGTACCAATTTCCCCGGGGCTGCTCACCCAAAGGCGCAACCGCACCTTGAATGATTGACTTGGTTTTATCCGGAACAACAAGTTCCGGATCAATTTCCATGTGGGATCCCAATCCATCGCAATGGGGACATGCGCCGTAAGGAGAGTTAAAGGAAAACATGCGTGGGGATAATTCTTCCAATGATACTTCGCAATGAGGGCAGGCAAAATGCTCACTGAATAAATGATCTGTTTTGGGCAATTCATGAATAATGATTAATCCGGAACCAATTTTTAAAGCGAGCTCAATAGATTCGGTCAAGCGCTCCCTGTAATCACCTTCAATAATTAGTCTATCAACCACGACCTCAATGGTGTGTTTCTTATTTTTTTCTAATTTAATCTTGTCATCAATACCATACACTTTGCCATCGACTCGAGCGCGGAGAAACCCTTCTTTCTTAATTTCTTCAAACACACCTTTATGCTGGCCTTTGCGTCCACGAACAACTGGAGCCAGTACAAAAAACTTGGTCTCAATTTTAAATTTGCAAATAGCATCAACAATCTGCTGGACTGTTTGCTTTTGAATCGGACGGCTGCATATCCAACAATGGGGTTTGCCAATGTGGGCATAAAGTAATCGTAAATAATCGTGTATTTCTGTGACGGTTCCTACCGTGGATCTTGGATTGCGCGCTGACGCTTTTTGTTCGATGGAGATTGCAGGAGATAAACCTTCAATAGTATCCATGTCCGGTTTTTCCATAAGTCCTAAAAATTGCCGAGCATAGGATGACAGCGATTCCACATATCGGCGCTGGCCTTCCGCATAAATAGTGTCGAACGCCAAGGAGGATTTTCCCGATCCGGACAGACCGGTAATGACCACTAATTTATTGCGCGGTATCTCCAAGTCAATATTTTTGAGATTATGCTGGCGGGCACCCTTTATAATGATTTTATCTTGCTTCATAATATCGTTTTTGTCATTTTGAAATGACAGCCTAGAATTTACGTATTATTCAGCCGTTTTCATAAAGCCATTTGCATTTATTGTACTAGAGTATTGGTAATTAATTATAGACTTTTAAGATACCCCCAATCAACTTGTTTCAAAATCTCAAAAACCTTACATTTAAACAATGGCGTCATTAAAAAATCAGATCATTATTTCCATGCCTCACATGCAGGATCCCTATTTCGGCCGGGCTGTTGTGTTTATTTGTGAACATAATCAAGATGGTGCTTTGGGGTTTATCGTTAATAAACCCTTTGAAACACCGGAACTTCAGGATTTATTTTCAGATTTTTTTCCAGAAGAAGATGATATTTTAAAATTGGTTCCTGACGTTTATTTTGGCGGACCGGTTCTTGTGGAACGGGGAATTGTTTTGCATTCTGCTGATTATGAAACTGAAAGTACTATAGTAATTGGGGATGATTTTTCATTAACCAGCAATAAAGCCATTATTCAGGAAATTGCAGAAAAGAAAGGGCCTAAACATTCTAAACTTATGTTAGGCCATGCAGGCTGGGCACAGTATCAATTAGAAGCTGAAATTGAGAATGGTGACTGGCTTCTGCAACATACGAATCTTGATTTTATTTTCAATACAGAAGAAAAATTTATGTGGGATATGGCGACTAAATCTTTTGGCATAGATATGTCTGAATTTTCCGGGCTGGGCGGTTCGGCCTAGTCAGTAATTTTGATTATTTAGTTTTTCTTCTTAATTTCTACCGAGATTCATAATAATGGTGATTTTATGAAAAAGTTTGCATTTATTCTTATCCCAGTCCTTATGCTTGTATCCTGTAATCAAGATCCGGAAAAGGAATTGGTCTTTATTGATCCTATACAATGTCTTGGCAATTCTTGGGATGCGGCATGGCTGGAAACCCACGATTATGATGAATATCCGAGAACGGAAAGCGAACAGTTAAAAATATTTACGGATTACTATGAAGCACAGGGTATTAAGATGGTTGATGTTTACAGCGCCTTGGTGTTTGACGCAGTATGTGATGCATGTAGCTGTCCAACAGGATATAGAATCTTTTGCATGGTAAAGGCAGGCGATGTTGATTTCCTGCTAGATTCAGGATTTAGTCAACATTAAATTATTGATCCTGTATTTGTTAACAAACTAGCATACAACAGTCCGGAAAGCCTGTCGTACTTTTACGTTAAGACAGCTTAATTTCTCGCCCATGAAAAAATACCTTCCACCCCTGGCTGTAATAGCAGCCGCATTTTTATGGAGCCTTGATGGATTGCTGCGCCAACAATTATTCACTGTTTCTTCTTTTTTAATCATTACTCTGGAGCATGCTTTAGGAGCTATCCTGTTTTTACCCTTTCTTATCAAAGGCTGGAATAATGTAAAAACACTGGACCAGCGCGGGTGGGGTTCTATTATGTGGATCAGTATCTGTGGAGGAATTTTAGGTACGTTTTTTTACACAAAAGCATTGAGTTACATCAATTATATTGATCTTTCCGTTGTGGTATTGCTTCAAAAATTTCAACCTATTTTTGCCATTATACTCGCAGCCGTTATATTAAAGGAAAAACTGTCTAATCGCTTTTTATTATTAGCCGTTACCGCTTTGGTTGGCGGTTACCTCGTCACCTTTGGTAAGAAACCCATGGTTGACTGGGATGATAAAACCATGATTGCATCTTTACTTGCTTTGTTGGCTGCATTCAGTTGGGGGAGTTCAACCGTTTTGGGAAAACATGCGCTGAATAAATTGCCCTTTCAGTTAGTAACTTCTTTGAGGCTTACCATTACTGCTTTACTGGCTGGAATTGTACTAATTGGCATGGGGGGCGCATCTGAAATTGTGTCATTAAATTCCTCCCAATGGACTGTTTTAGCAATCATTGTAATTTCAACCGGGGCTGTCGCTCTGTTCATATATTATTACGGCTTGAACCATTTGCCCGCATCTCACACTACTATTTATGAATTATTCTGGCCATTTTCAGCTATCTGCTTTGATTGGTTTATTCGCGGCCGAGCCATGTCGCCGGCCCAGGCAGCCGGTGCGATTATCCTGCTGACAGCCATTGTATTATTGACGCAGGAACGGCAAAATAATAATGGTTGAGCTAACAAAAAAAAATCTATCCCGTAATTTATTTTTAAACTGTATTCATGAATTCAGCTGGGGGTTTGGGATTGCGTTTCATACTACCTATGCTATAATTCCTTTATTTTTAAAAAAGCTGGGTGCACCCGATGCAGTGATTATTTCTGTTGCGGGCTTGTTCAGTATACTAATCGCATTCCCCATGCTGTTTTCTGCGGTTTTGGGGCGCAATATTCGCAATATTAAAAAGGCTGTTTTTTGGACTCATAGTGTTGTGTTGCCTCCTATATTTATTGCAGGATTTCTGTTTGCTTTCCTGGCGCCAACGGGACCGAATGCATGGATTTACTATTATGTGTGTTTTATTCTTTATTGTTTAGCCGTGGGATTTATTATTCCCATTTGGGCAGATTTTCTCTCCCATGTTTTTCCACGAAAATCCCGGGGTCATTATTTGGGTATTTCGTTTGCATTTAATAGTATCGGTGGTTTTGTTGGTGGTATTATTGTTAAAATTCTGTTGAACAGTTCAGTCCCTTTCCCAAACAATTTTGGATGGGGATTTATCATTATGGGAATTTCTTTGGGGCTGGGGATTTTTGCCTATGTGTTCTATAATGTCGATAATAAATCAGATAAAATACCTCATAAAACAATAAGTGAATTTTGGCAGAACACAAAAGAGATCATACGTACACATGAAAATTTTAAACGCTATTTATACAGCCGGATTTTTTTTACTGCTCACTTCCCCGCTATGAGTCTTTATGCGGTTTATACTCAAGATTTGTTTGGTTTTGATATCAGTGAAGCAGGTGTTTTTGTTGTATTACAAGTTATAACATTTGGATTAGGAAGTGTTGTGTCAGGTAAAATTGGTGATCGCTGGGGACATAAATTGGCTATTACACTTTCTTTTTGTGGTTATTTATTGGCGATTGCTTTTACTGTTTTTGCCACGTCCATGCTTCATGTATATGCCATTTTCCTTTCATTGGGATTAGGGCAGGGAGGGTTTATGCCTTCCGCTATGAATATGGTTTACGAATTTGCAGAATCACGAGACAGTAAAACATATATGGCACTTATCGATACATTTTTAGCTCCCTTTGTTTTACTGATGATTGTAGGGGCAAGTATTTTGAACCCAATCATTGGAACTCGTAATTTATTCATTTTGTCGGGCGGGTTAATTATTATTGGCCTGCTGCAATTAGTATTCCGAGTCAAAGAGCCTCATCTCCATCCCCACACGTCCACTGGTTCATTGGTGAAGCAGTGAGTTACGACTGGTTTTTTGTGAGTAAATAACAAACTTTTTCCTTGTTTTCCTGACGGTATGCAATGAAATTCTACACAGGTTCCGAGGATGATTAAACACCTGAAAAACATATTACTACCCCTTCTTGCTGTATTAGCATTAACCGGTTGCAAAGATGATCCCCAACGGCATTTACAATTGGCGCAATGGTATTCTCAAAAGGGACTTGTAGATGAAGCCATTTTGGAATATCGTGAAGTAACCCGGCTGCTTCCTGCTGATATTAAATCTTTAAGCAGAGCCGATTACGAATTACTGGCCGAGGCTCACTATCGGCTGGCACTTATGTATACAAAAAAAGATTGGTGGGATTACGCGCTGGAAGAGGCTGAAACGAGTTTTGAATTATTACCAACCCGAGAACATTATGATATAGTCACGCTTTTAAGAAAGCGTGTTGTTTTGCAGGATATAGGATCCTGATTATTATCTAATTTCTTTCGGTTTTAAAAAGACCCCGATCGGCTTTCACCGCCATCACAATAAATAATAGAACAATTTATAAAGTCTGCTTCCGGCTTTAGTAATAGAGAAATTGTATTGGCTACATCTTCCGGGGTGGTTGTACGCCTCATAGGATTTCGCTTCTTGGTATTTTCAACCCACGCTTCCCAATTATCAGTGATTTTTGTTAATGCCCGAGTTGGTGTCACTCCTGCTTGAACTGAATTTGCTGTAATTCCAAATTGTCCAAGTTCCCAACCTATCTGGCGAATGATGGCTTCCATGGCAACTTTGGCTACACTTACAGGACCATAGCCTTCCATAGAAACATAGTTTCCTTCACTCGTTAGTCCCAGTATGCGTGAACCTTTAGCCAGAAGTTTTGCATCGTACAACTTTTGGGTCCAATACAATAATGAATTTCCCATGACATGTACCGTCATATCCATTTGCTTTTGGTTCACAGGTTTTTCACCAAAAAAGTTTGTGGTCGTACCAAAAGCGATAGAGTGCAGCATCAATTTTAATGGCTGTCCCCCGGTAATTTCAGCAATCTGGGGAATGGTTTTATCCATGGTTTCCAGTGCTGCTGCATTCGTATTAAAATAATGACAATTGCCGTTTGTGATTTTGTTTACTTCCGCAATGGTTTCACCTGCAATTTTTTTCGCTTCACCGCGGTCAAAGTGAAATGCAATCACACCATAACCATCTTTGGCCAATCGCTTAGCTGTTGCGGCTCCATGACCTGTTGATCCACCAAGTATTAGTACCCATTCAGACATATTTTTCTCCGAGAATTTAAGCGGGAATTTAGGGAAGACTGAAGCAAAGCCAAACCAAGAACACAAAAGAATAATGGGCAAACAGACATTATGATTTAGAATCTTTTGATAAACCTTATGTATGAAGAAAAAAGAATTAAAATTTACCTGATTGAGGCAAAAAACGAAGCCAATAGCGGCGCTACGGGCAAGTTTTCTAACGAAAAGCGGAGAGATTTTAAACTTTTTAATTTGTGCAAGAGGTTTTTCAAAGGATTCTTTAACTTCTATGCTTATAAAGGATAAAATAATGGATATAAAGTCTTCATTTACAAAACAGGATTTGCTTGATATCGGCTCCGGGAAAATGTTCGGTAAAGCCAATGGGAAATTACCTACACCGCCTATGCTGATGATGGACCGTATTTTGGAAATTTCAGATTCAGGTGGAAAATACGGCAATGGGTTTATCAAAGCAGAATTGGATATTGACCCGAAGAAGTGGTTTTTTGATTGTCATTTTGTAAACGATCCCGTCATGCCTGGTTGTTTAGGATTAGATGGTTTTTGGCAATTGGTTGGATTTTTTCTTTCTTGGGCAGGCGGGAAAGGTCGCGGTAGAGCATTGGGTGTAAAGGATGTAAAGTTTAAAGGGCAGGTTAGACCTTATCATGATAAAATTACATATCAGATAGATATTCGAAAATTTATCACTCGCCCAATGTTTATGGCATGGGGAGATGCAGTATTACGCGTAAAAGATAAAACTATATATTTTGCCAAAGATCTTCAGGTTGGTTTATTTGAAAAACTGGTATGGGATACCGGTATGGATCCCTCACTCGACCCCTTTTAAATAACAGACGACAAAAAATATGGCCTTACGATGCGGTATTGTTGGTTTACCCAATGTGGGTAAGTCTACCATTTTTAACGCTCTGACAGCTTCGTCTGTCCCTGCTGAAAATTATCCATTTTGTACAATTGATCCCCATGTGGGCATCGTAGAACTTCCCGACCCTCGGCTGGGTAAATTAGCTGAAATCTTCAAACCGAAAAAGGTAACCCCAGCCGCAGTAGAATTCACAGACATTGCCGGGTTGGTCCGGGGAGCCAGTAAAGGAGAAGGATTGGGAAATCAATTTCTGGGACAGATTCGACAAGTATCGGCTATCATTCATGTGGTTCGTTGTTTTGATGATAGCAATGTGACACACGTTGAAGGAGAGGTGGGTCCCGTTCGTGATGCTGAACTAATTGAAACGGAACTTCTATTGGCGGATTTGGAAACACTGGAAAGGCGTTATTCAAAAGCTGAAAAAGGATTGAAATCCGGCGTTAAAAAAGAACACAAAGAATTTGATGTTATCAAACGGCTTTTGGATCATTGTAATGCAGGTCACAGGGCTCGGACATTCATTGCTGATGAAGAAGAAATAGTCATCGTTCGATCATTACACTTACTTACACGTAAACCCATTTTATACGTTGCCAATGTGGATGAAGCTGAAATTACACATGATAAACGAGGCAAATTGGAACAGCAGTTAGTGGAATTCGCTGAAAAAGAAGGGAACCTTGCTATTCGCCTCTGTGGAAAACTGGAACAGGAAATTGCTGTTTTAACCGACGATGAAAAAACGATATTCCTTGAAGAATTTAATCTCCCGGAGCCGGGGCTGAATAAACTCATTCATGCTGGATTTAGACTGCTTGAGTTGGAAACATTTTTTACCGGAGGGGATGTGGAAGTCCGAGCGTGGACTATCAAACAAGGCGCCACTGCGCCGGAAGCAGCAGGTGAAATTCATACTGATTTTCAACGTGGATTCATAAAAGCTGAAGTAATCAAATACAATGACCTGATACGGCTGGGGTCAGAAAAAGCAGTGAAAGAAGAGGGATTGGCAAAATTGCAAGGCAAAGGGTATTTAGTTGCGGATGGTGATTGTATCTATTTCCATTTCAATGTGTAGTTTCTGATATGTGGTTTTTCATGATTCTATCTTATATAATGATTGCGTTGGCTGGAGTCGGGTTAGCGTTTGTTGGACTAAACCACTATATGAATATCTGGTCCACAACTCATATTACACTCGACTTATTGGTGAGTATCATTTTCATCGCAGCTCAAACGTTGGTCATGTTCTTTTTTGTAGGAACAGGTGTCAATATTAAAGAATACACCCAAACCCATCCCGAGATTGGCGATAAATTTTATAAAGGTGTATTAGGAATCAAACGCACGCTCTATCCGCCCACAATGATGGTTACAATGCTTTTTATGGCGACAGTTATTTTAGACGGTGCATTTTTTCTGAATAAAGTTAGTGAATGGTGGTTTCACATTCTTTACTGGCTTACACTATATTATTATATAAAAGCGACGCTAGTCCAGCATAAGGCCTTTATTGGCAGTACGAATATTGTTTTGGCTATGACAGGAGCTGTACGGAAATAAAAAAAGAGCTGAAAATCAGCTCTTTTAAAAAACACTTTTTATATGGATGATGTTTAGTCTTCGTCGTCCTCATATTCGTAGTCGTCATCCTCATCAAAATAATAGGGATAAGCATAATCATATTCTTCATATTCATCGTAGTCTTCCTCTTCCTCATCATCCTCTTCTTTTTCCGCTTCCTGCTTGACCACAATAACCCGCGGATCATCGTCCCCCTGTAAAGCTTTATCCACTAGCTCCTGTTCTCGGTCAGTCAGAGCGTGATCGCTAACACCTATGCGCTGACGATAGAGTAGGCCGGTCAATGTGCCAAAGAAAAGAACCAAAAGAGCCATAATAGATCCTTCTGCTTTAAATTCTATTCCGCCCCAGATGTTCTGCTCCCAGCCGAAATTCATAAAAACAGCCAAAGCCAGTAGTACTCCAAAAAGAATAATAAAATTGCCCATTGTGTCCGGAGCAGCTGTTTCCATAACGGCCAGATAAAGAAGCCAGATCAGAATCCCGGCTACTGCAAAGAAAATTCCCAGTACAAAATTTTCTGCAATAATAGACAGAACAAACCCTATAAGGGCTCCGAATGGAATTAGAAAACCAATACCTGTTTTGACGTTAGTCGCCATAAATAATGCTTTTACCTCGGTTCATTTAGATTGTCTTACCTCGAATGATAGACGAAAATTGGATGTTTTCTGAAGGAAAAGCAAGGGAAAATTGGTGAATTGATTAACGACAGTATTCTGCACTTACAAACAGGATAAGAACATGTATAAAATTGGTTAACTGTGCAATAAACAATGTAATTTCTTTAATAAATATGAAAAACAATCTTCCGAAAATCGGCGTGGTAGGCGTAGGCCATTTAGGCCGGCACCATGTAAAACACCTATCCAATAATAATACAATATCTTTCTCTGGAATAAATGATGTGGATTCTGGGCGGGCCAAAGAAATTGCAGTTGAATACAATTGCAATTTATATGATTCGCTCGATGTTTTATTAAACGAGTGCGATGCTGTAACAATTGTAACGCCAACACATACCCATGCCAAGGTTGCTGAAAAATGCATCCATGCAGGAAAACATGTTTTTATTGAAAAACCAATTACAAAAACGGTACAGGAAGCTGATCTCCTTCTGCAGCTGGCCGATAAAAATAATGTAATAATCCAAGTAGGTCATATTGAGCGGCTAAACCCGGCATTAATTCCCCTAAAAGATTTTGAACTAAACCCAAACTATATTGAAGTCCAGCGCTTGGCTCCTTATACGGTGCGGGGCACCGATGTGCCTGTCGTTTTGGATTTGATGATCCATGATATTGATATCATTTTATCTTTGGTTGATTCACCGGTAAAAAATATTCGCGCCAGTGGAGTTTCTATTTTATCTGATTCTGTAGATATTGCCAACGCACGCCTCCGATTTGAAAACGGCACTGTTGCCAGTATAACATCCAGTCGAATTGCCCGGGATAAAGTCCGAAAAATTAAGATTTTTCAAAAAGACATGTATGTGACGATAGATTTCCTTTTGGGGCTTACAGAAATCTATCGCGTTCTTGATGAAGATCAGGATGATCCTGCCGCTTTAGAAACAGCTTCCTTGGAAGCGTATGGAAATCATAAAAAGATTGTATATGAAAAACCGGATATCAATCCGTTTGATGCGTTGGAAATGGAGCTTTCAAATTTTATTGCATCTATTAAGGGAGAACAAACACCTATAGTGGATGGTCAGGCCGGCCGGGAAGCTTTGGATGTTGCTATCAAAATTCATGATATGATTTTGGAAGATATTCATTGATGGATATTCGCAATTTCTTTTTCGAAAACCGTAGTTATACCCCAATTCCTTTGGCAATATTAATCATCTATTTTTCGCAACCGGCACTGCCTTATCTTTTGTATGGATTGACTTGTTTAGCTGTGGGTGAATTCATTCGTTTCTGGGCGGTAAGCTATGCCGGGGGAATTACCCGGACAACGAAAGTGGGTGCCCCAGCTCTTTGTTCTTCCGGTCCGTTCGCTCATGTTCGAAATCCGCTATACATTGGAAATTTATTCGATTTCACCGGAATTGTTCTTATGGCAGGCGCACCTAATATTTGGGTAATGCTCATTGTTACGTGGGCATTTTTCATCATTCAATATGCTCTCATTATCGATCTTGAAGAGGAAACATTAACGGAGTTATTTGGGGCTAAATATGAATTATACAAATCAAATGTTCCCCAGCTTATTCCAAGGCTTTCTCCTTGGAAAAGTGAAGACAGTCGGACACCAATGTCTTTCGGAAAAACTTTAAAAACTGAAAAACGCACGCTGCAAAATATTCTTCTCATTTTTATTATTATCCTTATACGTCAACAGTTTGTGTGACTTTGATTCGAATTATTAAAAATCAGTAGTCTCTTTCCATGACATCAAAGCAAAACACCATTTTTTTCCTCGTAGCTGGAGAAGAGTCCGGAGATATTCATGGCGCTCGACTCATTTCTGCGCTGAAAGAAAAATGCCCCGATGCGTCCTTTGTGGGTCATGGCGGAAACAAGATGAAAGCTGCAGGAATGGAGATTATTGAGCACGTTGATAACCTGGCAATGATGGGTTTTACAGAAGTAATAAAGCATCTCCCTTATATGGTAAATGTCATGGGAAAAACATTGGGGAAAATTCAGAAAATAAAACCCCATCGCTTAATTCTTATTGATTACCCTGGGTTTAACTTACGTTTGGCAAAGAATGTTCATCCTTTAGGATTGCCTATCACATATTTTATTATGCCTCAAGTTTGGGCATGGAAAGAAAAACGGGTGAAAACAATCCGTAAATATGTTGATCAGGCATTATGCATTTTCCCCTTTGAACAAGAATGGTTTGAACAACGGGGAGTTAATGCACATTTTGTAGGTCATCCCTTTACAGAATTCCACAAACCTTCAATAAATAAAGAAGATTTTTTCCATAAACATAGTTTGGATAATGATAAACCGTTGTTGGTTCTTTTTCCTGGCAGCAGACAACAAGAAATAGATCGTCATCTTCCCGTTTTTAAAAAAACAGTCTCTTTGCTAAATGATGATAATCTTCAAATCATCATCGGCAAGGCGCCGCAGGTTTCACTACCATCCATTCCCAATCACTGGAAAATTGAAGACAAGGATACAAGCCTTTGCCTGGAATATGGGACCGCCGTATTAACTTCTTCAGGAACCGCTACGCTACAATCTGCCGTTCAGGATATACCGGCTGTTGTGAGCTATAAACTTTCTGCCGGAAGTTGGTTCCTGGCCAAAAATTTGTCAAAAGTACCGTTTGCAGCAATGACAAACCTTATTGCCGGAAAACAAATTGTACCGGAATTTCTTCAGAATGAAATGACACGGGAAAATCTAGCTGACGCCGTTAGACCATTACTTAATAATTCTTCTGAAAGAAAAAATATGCTTATGGGCTACGAAGAAGTTCGGAGAACATTGGGTATGCCGGGAGCCTACGAACGTGCGGCAGAAGCTATTTTGTCCAAAACAATTCATTAATAAGAATGAAAAAATAATGACATAACACTGTATTTTTCACCACCCTTAAATCCCTGCCGGCTGGAAACGAAGCGTAGGCAGGTGGGGAGGTGAGTCAATACTGAAGAAATACTTTAAATTTAAATGAATAACTAAACATGGATATCTCATTACAAAAACGGTTACACACCTCCCTTATAATTTGGGAAACACAAGTGGGTGAAAAATGAAGAAAAAGATTCTGTTTTTTCTAGGTGTGTTTTTTGGCAAATGGGCCTTGAAGTTTTTGTATGGCACCAACCGCTGGATTATCGAAGGTGATGGTCAAATTGAAAAATTACGAGCTGAAGGAAAGTCCATTATTTTTACGACGTGGCATGGTAATCTATTGCCGGGTTATTTATATGTGGCGGACAAGCAGCCTTATGGCGTGGCGGGAAAACATGGCGATGCAGAAATCATTTCACGTATTGCTGTAAAATTAGGTTATATACCTATCCGGGGTTCGAGTTCGGATGGCGGTCGGGAAGCCTATACGAAAATTGTAAATGTACTTAATAAAAAAGGCTCCCTTGTGTTTATCACGCCAGATGGACCCAAAGGACCGGCCAAAGAACTAAAACCCGGAACTGTAAAAGCCGCCATGCGAACCGGTGCCATAATATTGCCCACCGGAAGTTATGCTTCAAAACATTGGTCCTCTACAAACTGGGATACGTTTTACGTGGCTAAACCATTTGGTAAAATTCACTTGCTGATTGGCGAACCGCTGATGTTTTCTGAAAATGACAATTTTGATGAATGCTCAAACAAATTAAAAAAAGAACTAGACAGGTTGGAAGAGGAGGCAAAGAATCGTGCCGCAGTTTGATCCTCAATCTATAAAAAAATATCGTATGTTGCTTTGGCCTTTGGGTTTTTTCTATTGGTTGCTCATTTTCTGGCGGAATTTTTTCTATAATATTGGATTTTTTGTTTCGCGAAAACTCCCGTGTAAAGTGGTAAGTGTCGGGAATCTTTCTGTGGGCGGAACAGGAAAAACACCCTTTGTTTTATTTTTGGCGAATGCATTAAAAACCAAGGGTCTGAATGTGGCGGTTTTGAGCAGGGGTTATAAACGCAAGTCAACCGGAACACATATTGTCAGTGATGGAAATACGCTTAAATCTGATTTGCATACTAGTGGCGACGAGCCGTTTATGCTGGCGAATAAATTGCAGGATATTCCCGTTGTTGTGGATGAAAACCGCTATCGTGGAGGACAATTTATTTGTAATGAATATAAACCGGATGTAATCATTCTGGATGATGCTTTTCAGCACAGGCGAGTTTTTCGGGATGTAGATATTGTTTTAATCAACAGTAATCACCGTCGTCCAAAACTGCTGCCGTATGGATTGCTCCGGGAACCATTAAGAAATATAAAGCGTGCAGACGCAGTCATTTTCACTAAAGCTAATTTGACGCCTCCCGATGAAAAATTAGTCAATTCAGTATCCAACTATTGCCGTTTTACTATGGAGTCTAACCTAATGCCAAATACGCAATTGATAGGATTAGATGGTTCAATAAAACCTGTAAGTGATTTAAATGGCCCTGTCGTGGCTGTGTCCGGCGTGGGTGATCCGGATAGTTTTGAAGTGATATTGGAAGAAGCTGGCTTGGATTATGTCCATCATTTTCGCCATGATGATCATGCGGATTATTCAGAAACAGATCTGGAAGTTATTCGGGAAGTGTTTTTAGCAGCTGAAGCCCAGGCAATTATTACGACAGAAAAAGATTTAGCAAAACTTCTGGAGTTAAAAAACTTGCCTGTTTATGCTTTGCCGGTAAGTGTTTCCCTCAATACTGATAATGAAAATCAGTTAATAAGTTTAGTGGGTTAATGTGCCGTTATCATCCTGATAACGGTTTTTCTTCTTAGAACTGAGCTACACCCCAGGCGAACATAACGCCTACAAAGGTAAGCATGAGCGGCCAGCCGGTGTTCACAAATCGGCGGGCGTCGGGGTTTTCAAATACATGGATTTGAAATTGATGGGTTGTTGTAGCACCGCGGGCATCTATGGCAGTGATGATTATATCATGAGGTCCGCGCTGATTGTTGCGGGGGCGCCATTTAAACAGTCCGCTCTTCTTATTAAAGGAGGCATATTTGGGTAATCGGATGGAACGAAAAGCCACACGGTCACCATTCAAATCTTCTACTACTACTTTATATCGGTATTCATAACCGGTTAAACCCACAGGTTTTGGTTTGGAGATAATTGAGGGCGGGATATTGACAAACACCTGTCCGGATTGATTGTCTTTATGATACCCATCCGAAACCTCCACAGCAAATGAATGTTTATTCACTTGGGATGCTTTAGGAATCCAGACAATTTTCCCCGTGTTGGACATCTGCATTCCCTGGGGTCCCTTAATAAGTTCATAATGGAGTTCTGCATCAGCGTTTTTATCCTCTACCTGAATTTGGTATTTATACATTTCTTCAACTAACGCTACTTTCGGCGCTTGGGAAACAATCGTCGCCGGATGATTCACATACAGCTCAAATGATTGCTCATCTTTGGTATATCCATCAGACACAACTAATTTAATTGCATAGTTATCATATTGATCCTTGCCCGGCGTCCATAACAATGTTCCGGTAAATTCGTCCACTTCCATACCATCGGGAAATTCTTCTAATGTGTAGCGAATAGCGCTCCTGCGTTCCACGATTACTTTGGGCGGCTTACCTTTTGATCCCTGGAAGAATTCCCAGAGAACATCTTTAACACTTACAGAACGATCGTCTTTTTCTTCGATGATTACCATCAGCCGATCATCCTCCCAAAAAATGGAGTGGACATAGCGCTTCAAGTTCAGGCGGCTGAATTCCTCCGATTCCATATCGCCCTGGCTCGTAAGATATATAACGTCGGCGGCGTTCCAATCGCCGATGTAGCGATCCACATTTTCACGATACACATCATCGGCAATATTGACTGCATACACTCGTGCTTTTTCTGTGTCTTCCAGTTTTACAACATGATCAAAAGGTAAAAGCGAACCTTTGTTCAGATCTGTTGTCATAATTTTATATTTATACTGCTGTCCCACCGTTGCCTGCATGACCGGAATTGATACTAATTTAATAGGGGAATTGATGAAGAAATCTGCTTCAATTGTCCGGACATCTTTTCCGTCATCCACTTCAATTTTCAAGTGACCAAAGTCCATTTCATCCCGAGTGGGTTCCCAGCGCAAACGTCCGGTAAAAGGATCCATGCGCATACCGTCGGGCATTTCCACTGCCGTATATGTTAAGGCATCATTCACATTTGGGTCTGTTACCTCCAATTGAAAATCCCAGACATAGCCCAAATTAACTTTATTCATGGGGGGCGGTGCGCGATCAATAACCGGCGGATGGTTGACAAATAAAATTACTTCTTGCGTATCAGCTGCAACCCCATGGTTAGCAACTATTGCAAAATTTTGCGAATCAATTTGAGAAACAGCAGGCGTCCATTCGATTAATCCCAATTCAGACAATGTCATGCCTTCCGGATGATAAAGCATTTTATATGTCAGTTCCTGATCCAAATCCGGTCGCCACACATCCACTTGGTATTTAAATAATTCATTCACGCGAATAATGGAATCCGCCTCAGAGAGGATTATTACACCCGCTCTGGCAAACAGTTGAAACTCCTGGGCAGCGCGATCAAATCCATCGGAAGCGACAATGCGGACGTCATAAATATTCACATGGCTGCTGTCCGTTTGCCAATACAGGGCACCGCTGGAATCCATTTCCATTCCATCGGGAGAAACGTCCAGAGTAAACTGAATATTGGCATCTTGGTTGTAATCATTAATAATCGGAGAATAGGTAAACAGCGACTTGGCGACAAATTCAGTAACGAGCGGTTCAGAAATAAATTCTGGTGAATCATTCACATAAATCCAAAGGCGTTCATCATACCCTTCTAAATGGGGAACAACTTTGTACGTGAGCAACGAATCGATCTCTTCAGATTCTAACTCAACCGTTTCGCCTGTTTTCATTTCTATGTGATATGCTAACTTGTAAGCTCCAAGTTGAGTTCCGTTTGGTACCCATTGGATAGAGCGTGTTTCATAATGGAAAAACATTCCTTTTGGAGGCGGAAGCAGCCAGCGAAAACTATAAAATTGATTTGCTTCATCTTCCGGAATTGAATATACAAATAATTGTTCAACAGGAAGAACGTGCCTGGGCAAAACACCCTTGGGCAGCGGTTGTCCCAATGATTTTATCGGCTTAATACCGGCGGCGAGAGATCCAATCTCCCGTCCTTCGATTTCCGGGAAAATATCCAATAAATCTATGGGGTCAGTTAATGAATCCCGGACGATTGGTTTGTCAATGGGCGGGGGTAAACCCAAGTCTGTTAGAAAAACAGATGTTTCATCTCCGTCCCAGCCGGCGGCAATGGACGTGCCCGTGTATTGACCTTGCTGTATAACCGGCAAAGCTGAAAAAACTTGAATATCCACTGTATCAACAGTGAGTGTAAAATAACTTTCACTTTTTTCTTCAGGAATTTCTGCACCAAAAGAAACGGTTATCATGTTCATTTCACCGGACACCAATAAAAGATCTGTATACGTATCCTGATCAAAATCAGCAATTTGTACATCGGAAAGAGGTCCTGCATCATTGGGAATATTATCTATATCAATCCCGGCTTGTGACATTGTTAATGCAATTAAATGACCGCTTTGAAAGGGAGCAATTACATCCAGAAACCCATCAGCATCCCAGTCTGTAATTGTAACCGAGCGATTAAGAAAACCATTCATTCCTGACACAATAATATGATTTGCTTCTCCCTGGATAAATGAACCGTTTTTATTAAAAAATGGTTGTGCTTTCATTACATTACCTTCAGGACTGAAACTGATAATATCATCAAAACCATCATTATTCCAGTCTGCAACTCCGGCATAAACAAACCCCGACCCGAAGCGCATTGCTTCCGGTTCCAAGCGGTTAGCTATAAAAAGCTGCCCATCCTCATTCACGTCCACAATGGCCAACCCGCGGACAGGACTGCCCAGGGAAACAACCAATTCCTGATCGTCATCGCCGTCCTGGTTAAGTAATTCAAAATTGTGGCAACGCAGAAATATATTACGCTCTGACAGGTTCAATGTACTCGCCGGTGTTTCGCTGAAGCCTTCACCATCCCAAGGATAATAATACACAATAGGATGTAAAATACGTTCCTCATTTTCATCTGTGAGATTCATAATTGTAATGAGTTCAGGGTTGCCGTCTCCATCTAAATCGCCCAATTTCAAATTCACAAAATTGCCCAGCAAGCCATCCGGCGCAGCCAGTTCCCAATTCAATTGCTGATAACCATCGCCATCAATCTCATAGTAGCGGATCATGGAAACAGAATGACCGTTTTCGTGACCAATTTCAATCGCAGCAAATTCATAAAGACCATCTTGATCAAGATCAAACGTTCCTTCCATATGAATAACCTGAAGGTCTTTGCTTAAAACAACGCTCATTATCAGCAAAATGATTGTGGTGAGTTTCTTCATTGTATATTTTTACCTACTGAATCCAGTGCAATACTGTCAACGCCCATAAACTCTAATGTTTTATGCTGTAGCTCCTTCATGCGCGCAGCAAGTTCTGCATCATTGAACATCTCGCTTTTCATGTTTTTAATACTAATATCACCAGAAAAAGTAATATTCGTTGTCACTGATTTATTGCCCGTGCTATCAATTGTAATCTCTCCTGTCATATTCCATAATTCAATTGCTCTTCCAAAAATAGACAGCCTATGCCTGTTTTCAGACAGTGGAGTCAATACTGAAATATATGAATTATTTTTGGTTTTCAGCTCTGATTCACTTTGATATAATGAAATACCATTTTCCGCCTCATCCAATCGCATTGACCCTGAAAATCCTGTAAATAAATACGTAGGATAATGGATAAGGTCATTACGCCAGTTGGCGGGAACCAATTCTACAGTTGAAGAATCAATTGGGGGTTCTATCACGGCTGAAAATTGATTGGTTGCCAGGTCATGAGTCAAGGTCATTGTGAATAAAACTACACCACTATCCGGTTCCGATGAATAAGAAAATTTCACATATTTATTAGAATTTACTCTACCAAGATTTGTTGAGATTGAATGAGACGTGGAAGAATATTGAGAAAGAATGTGTTCATCAACCATCACGGCAAACGAAGGCTCCCCATCAAATACAAAGCGTTTTTTCCCTTCGTCTTTTATAGGAGTATGTACAGTCACTGAATACGGTTCATAAGGCGGGGGAATATAAACAATAGGTGGTTTTGTAGTATCAATTACACTAACGGCATAGGTGCGTTCTAATCCTTCTAGAACAGGAAAGATTCTATGACGATCGCCTAAATCATCTTCGTCTGACACTAGTTCTTCGTTTAATCGCTGCTCTAAAAAGAATTTGAATTCATGAACACCAATATCTTCTCGTCTTGGGATCCACGAAATAGTCCCTGTACTCGGATTAAAATTGGCATTGGATGGAGGTTTTGATAACCAATTAAAACTATAAAATTCTATGGCCGTATCCACTGCTGCTTTGTAATTGAGTGTATCCCCCAATCTTAACGTATCGTCCGGAATGATAACGATTATAGAATCTGGTTCTGGCTCATTATTAATATCATACAAGCCCGCTGCTTCTCTAATTGCCAAGAGTTCGTTTATTTCCTTATTGCTTGCACTGTCCGGAAGAACAAAAAGGTTTTGTCTGCTTAACGTGCTTTCTAATAATACAAATGTGCTGTCAACAAACGCCAGTGTTAATACTTTGCCGCTTTCAAAAGGTAGTTGAAGTTCTTCATGCTGATCATTATCCAAATCTGTTTTTTGGATTGCAGAACCTAACAGTCTTTGTGCACCATTTAGGGGCAATGTGTTTTCAGTTACAATCACAGCTTTTTCATCCGCCCGAAACAGTGTTGCTTTCAATGTATCCTTTTCCGGGCTAAAAACTGCCAAGTGCGTTTCATCGTTCAAATTCACGAAGCTGGAAAAAACAGGACCGAAACCATTGTGCAGCATATCCGGCAATTCAATATTTACAGTATTTCCAACAAAGCCTTGATCTTCACTATCAACATCTAATAATACAGCTGCTCTATAAGGACTGCCAACGGCTATGGATAAAATTCCGGACTGAAGATCAACGTCGAAATGGTTGGGGTGCAATAAATCGCCATTATCGATTGTGATCGCTTGGGGAATAAAAAGAGAATCTGTCCAGGAAAAGAGACGCAGCCACTTGTTTCCATTCATCCGTTCTCCCGGTAAGTAGTCAACCAAAACAATTAATTCTGTTTTACCGTCATTATTAATATCATACATAATGGCATCTTTAATCGAATAGTTTGCAGGGATTAGTTCCCACATTAATTCATGTGATCCATCATCTTGAACTTCAACATAACGGAGATGATCTTCAGTAAATAAAAGCACTTCTTCCAAATTATTATTATTGAGATTAAACGGACCATTTATACTCATGGATCCACCGTGGATTCCTACGTGCAGAAAAACTGCGTATATACACAATTTATGTGGGTTCATTTACTAACCGTTTTGTATTACCTCGAATCGACAATTATTCAGGGAATAAATTAAAGTATCGCCAAAAGGCCCTTTAAATGATGTTCCCTTACCTCTACTGAAAAGGAATATAGTCTACCCCTCTCGAAAAATACAAGGAAAAGGGACTGTTTTACCCATAGAATTGTCTAAATTTAGCGCAATATTTCCCTTCTCAAATTGACATCTGCAAATATAAATTTAATAATGCATTACACAGAAAAATGCTGAAACGAATATTTTTCATATTACAATTAATTCCGCTGTATTTAAGCGCCCAAAGCGACTTATACCCCATACAGGACTATTACGGTGGAGGAATTGGGTACAGTCCTATGTATATATCATTGGATTCAATCCCCGGAGCAAAAATGATGACAACGTTGGGATTGAACACGAAAAATTTTGATAGCCCATTTATCGTTCATGGCGGCGAGGGGTTTACCCATATTGCAGGACGTTGGCGCCTCGGCGGTTACGCCGGTATCGGTTCTTCCAGAATTAGTAATATAATGGATGTTTATTTTTACCAAGAGACCAATGATTCAACTGGGATTCAAGAAAATTCGTCTCCTTTGGCGACTGATGGGGATAAGATTGTAGCCTACGAAGGCAGTTTTCGCCCTACTGTTTCTGCCAAGTTTTCATTTACGCTTGGGGCTGTTATATTAGAATATGTAATTCCCGTTTTCAGAGATCTGGAAATTTCAGGCGGTGTTTTGATGGGACTCGGACGGGTAAATGTCAGCATCGACCAGCATACCGGGGAAGCACAGTGGAATGATTTGTTTTCTAATTCATACGGTACAGTTTCAAATGGCGCAGTATATTACAGCGTAGATTCTTCTTATTCGGATACGGATGCAGATTCTATCATTGGGGCGATGCAGGGAACAACGCTTTCCCCTGTTAATGGTTATGGCGGGATGACGGACATTAGTGGCACATTTTTCAATTTTCAACCTTATGTAGCAATCAAATGGCAAATTATGGATCGTGTAGGATTGCGCTTGAGCCTTGGTTATAATCAAGGAACAATTGGCGCAGGGGAATGGTTTTTGAACGATCGTAAACAAATCGCCGACTCACCAAAATCAACATTACAGGGCCTAACTATACGTACCATGTTTTATTTTGGTTTATAGCTCACGTTGATCTAAATCCTTTTATCAAAAATTAATTCAATGAAAAATAAAAAAATATTCCAACGTGTTCCTTTTGCGTTAACCGTCATTACAGTTGCATTATTTGTACTCATTCCCCTTTCACAAATTTTGTATTCCAAAAATCCTTACAGCGCCATTGAAGGCAAGTTTAAGGTTATGAATCAAATTTTATATTATATCAATCAACTTTATTTCGAAGATGTTGATATGGATGAACTGATGGAAGGAGCTTTTCAGGGTATATTCAAAAAATTAGATCCTCATTCTATTTATATCCCCGCTAAACAGCAGGAAGAAATTGATGAACTTTTTCGGGGGTCATTCCAAGGTATTGGAATTGAGTTTGATATTTTGAACGGCTATATAACGGTTATATCTCCTGTGGCTGATAGCCCATCAGAGCGCGCCGGGCTTATGCCGGGAGATCAAATTATCGCCATCAATGGTGAAGATGCCTATGAAATCACTAAAAAAGATGTGTTTAAAAAGTTGCGCGGACCAAAAGGAACAGAAGTGATTATCACAATTAACCGTCTTGGAGGTGACCACTTTGATGTAACCATTGTGCGGGATGATATTCCTATTTACAGCGTTCGAGCATCATTAATGCTGGATAGTGAAACAGGATATATCTGGCTGACACGATTTTCTGCAACAACAGATGAAGAAGTTCGCACTTCGTTTAATCAACTCGAAGCGCAGGGTATGAAACGGCTAATTTTAGACCTCCGTAATAATAGCGGTGGATATTTAGAACAAGCTGCAGCTATTAGTAATTTATTTATCGCCCGAAAAGACACGTTGGTTTTTACAAAGGGAAAAAGCAAAAATATGGAACAGGTGTTTATTGCAGATCCCATTCAAGGACGGGAGGATTATCCCCTGATTGTGCTCATCAATCGCGGATCAGCCAGTGCCAGCGAAATTGTCGCCGGGTCTGTTCAGGATCTTGATCGGGGACTTGTTGTGGGTGAAACCAGCTTTGGTAAAGGACTGGTTCAACGACAATTACCATTAAATGATGGATCAGCAATGCGGGTCACTATCGCTCGGTACTATACGCCCAGTGGTCGCCTCATACAACGGCCATATTCAAATGGCGATACAAAAGATTATTATAAAGATTTATATATTGAAAATCGTGAATCAGTTCTTGATTCATTAAAAGAACTCAGACCAAAATATAAAACTCGGGCTGGAAGAATTGTATACGGAGGCGGGGGCATTACACCTGATCAACACATTGCCTGGGATTTAAAACTTCAAAAAAATACACAAAAATTACTTACTCATACGAAACGACCCTTTTTTAATTGGGGGTCTAATTATGCTAGTAGTCATAGAGATGAATTTGAAACCTTCGAAAATTTTAAATCTTACTGGGAACTTGATGAAAATGACTTCCAACTATTTTTAGATTATGCATCCAACGAAGAAATTGAGTTAAATCTGGATGAACTGGGATTAGACAAAGATTATATTTTAAATATGTTAAAATCAGAAATCGCCGGGGCACATTGGGGAAAAGATGAGGCAATTGGCGTTCGTTTAAATTATGATAATCAAGTTATGACCGCTATAAATTATTTTAACGAAGCTGCTGGATTCATCAATAATTCACAGTAAATTTAAAAGCTGGAATTATTGACATTTCCAATGGATATTAATAAGTTCGGCGTCGATTTACCGAGGAAAACAATCAATAAAAAAGAAAAACGGAGGACTAGATGCTAGTCGAATATTTCGTAAATGGTGGACCATTCATGTGGCCCATATTAATATCACTTGTTTTTGGCCTTGCATTTGTTGGTGAACGATTTTATTCACTGATTATGTCATCAATAAACGCAGAAAAGTTTTTTAATGATATACACAGTTCGTTAGATGGTGAAGGAATAGAATCAACAATTGAATTGTGTGAAAAAACAAACGGCCCCGTTGCTGAAATTTTTCATGCTGGACTTTCCAGAATGCATCGTGGCATAGCAGAAGTAGAAAAAGCTATCCAAAATGCTGGATCACTTGAAATGTCTTTTCTGGAAAAAAATATGATTTGGCTAAACGCAGTCATAACCATTGCTCCTATGCTTGGATTTACCGGCACAGTAGCGGGTATGGTAAATGCATTTGATGCCATTGCAGCAGCAGATGATATATCGCCGGCAGTTGTAGCCGGGGGTATTTCTCAGGCGTTGTTAACAACTGCCTTTGGATTGATTGTAGCAATGATTATTCAAATTTTCCAGAACATCTTTGTAGCTCGAATTGATAAGCTGGTTCTGGATATGGAAGAACATTCCATACAACTCGTCGACCATCTCTATGAGATGGATGCAAAGAAAAAGAAATAATATACTGTACCGATGAAGAAAAAACGCCGCTTTAAACGCGGAGAAATCCCTACAGCTTCGATGGCAGATATTGCCTTTTTACTACTCATATTTTTTCTGGTAACCACTACGATTGATATGGACAAAGGATTAGGTATTGTTCTCCCTGCCGAAGGTGAAGAAATAGAAATTAAAAAAGATAATATTCTCAATTGTCTGATTAATTCCAGTGGGAAGGTTTTGTTGGGCGGAGATCCAGTAAAAATAAGAGACATCAATAAAGAAATTCGGAGAAGGATAGCTGAAAATAACAAGTTGATCATATCTGTAAAGGCACATGAAAAAACAAAATATAGTGATTACGTAAGTGTCATTGATCAACTTAAAATGGCGAATGCTAAACGTATTTCCATTGCTGAGAGCGATTAATGAAACTCAAGCGTAAAACACAAATATCAACTGATATCCCAACAGCGTCCATGCCGGATATTATTTTTATGCTGTTGATATTTTTCATGGTAACAACTGTCCTTCGTGAATATTCAGGCTTACCTATTGAACTCCCAAGAGCAAAACGGATCGAAAAGCTCAAATCAAAACGGCACACCTCTCATATCTGGGTTTCAAAAGAAGGAATGGTCTCGATTCAGGACAAACTACACAGCGTTGATAATGTTCGCCATATTATGTACGAAGTACGCGCAGCAGACCCTTTATTGACCGTTTCGCTGAAAGCAGATAAATCTGCAAAAATGGGACTCATATCTGAAATTCATAATGAACTTAGAAAAGCCGATGCTCTGAAATTGAATTATTCGACTAAAACAGCAGTTGAATAATCCTATGGTCAAATATTCCCCTATATTAAAATTCAATTATCCTGTTATAGTACGTATAGCAGGTTTAGTTGGAATTTTACTGATTACATTTGGATTTTTATTTATTCCACGGAGTTTTGAAGTTGTTGTCTTGGAAGATGCTGATCAAATCATTATTGAACAAATTGACATTCCTCTCACTCAGCAAATAGATTTACCACCGCCTCCAGCTCGTCCTTCCGTGCCTATTGAATCAGAAGATGAAGATTTAGCAGATGATTTAACAATTGAAGAAACGGACTTGGAAAGTTTTGAGGCTTGGGACGCTCCTCCGCCTCCGCCTGAAGGACCACGCGTAAAATTTATACCCTATGATGATCCACCCAAACCTCTTACTCCTATCCGACCAAAATATCCTGAAATTGCCCAGGAAGCGGGAATTGAAGGGACCATTATTGTACAAGTATTTGTTGATAAAAAAGGGCGGGTAAAAGAAACGTCCATTTTAAAAGGAATACCAAATACCGGACTGGATGAAGCAGCCATAGCCGCAATTCGCAAAACACGCTTTAGACCGGCTAAACAGCGGGAAAGAGCTGTGGGTGTTTGGATTTCCATCCCGGTGAATTTTAGGCTTAAATAAACTCTAAAGCCCTCCAAGGAGGGCTTTTTTTATAGCTTCACTTATAAATAATCAACCTTTTAAACTGGCTTTTAAAAACTCTCTGTTGAGTCTACCAATATGACTAATGGAAATTTCCTTTGGGCATTCAATTTCACAGGCCCCTGTGTTTGTACAATTACCAAACCCTTCCTCATCCATCGCTGCAATCATATTTAAAGCTCGTTCAACCCGTTCCGGTTGACCTTGAGGTAGCAGAGCTAATTGAGAAACTTTAGCAGCTACAAACAGCATTGCCGATGAATTTTTACATGTTGCCACACATGCGGCGCACCCAATACAAGATGCAGCATCCATGGCCTCCTCTGCGTTCCTTTTTGCAATGGGTATAGCGTTTGCGTCCGGAGTTCCGCCTGTTTTAACAGAAACATATCCACCCGCTTCCATAATTCTGTCAAAAGACGTTCTTTCGACTATCAAATCTTTAATGACCGGAAAAGCTTTTGCTCTCCAAGGCTCTACAACAATTGTTTCACCATCTTCAAAACTACGCATATGGAGTTGGCAGGTTGTAATGCCTCTTATCTTTCCATGAGCTCTACCATTTATAAATAAACCACACGTTCCACAGATTCCTTCCCGACAATCATGGTCAAACGCTATGGGTGTTTTCCCGGCTAATACAAGTTGATCGTTTAACATGTCCATCATTTCAAAAAAAGACATATCTCCAGAAACGTTCTCCACAGGATAGGTTTCAAAGGCTCCTTGAGATTCGGCGTTATTCTGCCGCCAAACCTTTAATATCACCTTCATTACTTATAACTCCTTGTGGTCAATTCTACGTTTTCAAACACCAATTCTTCTTTATGAAGTTTAGCGGTTAGATCGTCTCCTTTGTGTTCCCAAGCAGCAACATATGAAAACTCTTCATCATTTCGTTTTGCTTCGTTTTCTTCTGTTTGATGTTCCTCACGAAAATGCCCGCCGCACGATTCTTCTCGGTTTAAAGCATCTCGCGCCATTAATTCGCCCAGTTCCAGAAAATCTGCAACTCTGCCGGCTTTTTCCAGTTCGGGATTCAGTTCGTCTGCCGTACCCGTTACTTTAACATTTTTCCAGAATTCATCTTTTAATTTTGGTATGGATTCAATTGCCTTTTCCAGTCCGGATTTATTTCTAGCCATACCAACATTTTCCCACAGAATAAGTCCAAGTTCTTTGTGTATATCATCCACTGTTCTATTTCCATTTATAGAAAGAAGGTTCTCAATTCTATTTTTTACATCCGTTTCTGTTTTTGAAAATGCATCGTTGTCCACCGAGGCTTTTTCCCCAAGCTTCCCGGATAAATAATCACCTATAGTATAAGGTAATATAAAATAACCATCAGCCAGTCCCTGCATCAATGCAGAAGCTCCAAGGCGATTCGCTCCATGATCAGAAAAGTTTGCTTCGCCAAGAATATATAAACCGGGAATGGTGCTCATAAGATTATAATCCACCCAAAGGCCGCCCATGGTATAATGAACAGCCGGGTAAATTCTCATGGGGATTTCATAAGGATCTTCACCGGTAATTTGTTTATACATGTCAAAGAGGTTTCCATATTTTTGAACGACAACATCTTTCCCCATTCGTTCAATTGCATCTTCAAAATCCAGAAATACAGCTAATCCTGTTTCGCCCACTCCATGCCCCATATCACACATTTCTTTTGCTCGACGAGACGCAACATCACGAGGCACAAGATTACCAAACGAAGGATAAAGACGTTCCAGATAATAATCACGTTCATCTTCGGAAATTTCAGATGGATGACGTTTGTCTCCTTTCTTTTTTGGAACCCAAACTCTACCATCGTTCCTTAAGCTTTCGCTCATTAAAGTCAATTTAGATTGATGGCTGCTTGCTACGGGAATACATGTAGGATGAATTTGAGTAATACATGGATTTGCAAAAAAGGCTCCTTTTTTATGAGCTCGCCATGCAGCGGTTGCATTACTCGCCATGGCATTTGTTGAAAGGAAAAATGCATTTCCGTACCCGCCGGTTGCCAACACAACTGCATTGGCTGCATGAGATTGAATCTCGCCTGTAATGAGATTTCGCGTTACAATTCCTTTTGCTTCACCGTCAATCAAAACCAAATCGAGCATTTCATGCCTGGAATGAAATTTCACTTGGCCTGTATTCATTTGACGTACCAATGCAGAATAGGCTCCCAATAACAACTGTTGTCCCGTTTGACCGCGAGCATAAAAAGTCCTGGATACCTGCGCTCCTCCAAATGAACGATTATCTAATAAACCGCCATATTCTCTGGCAAAAGGAATACCTTGAGCCACACATTGGTCAATAATATTATTACTTACTTCTGCTAATCGATATACATTGGCTTCTCTTGAGCGGTAATCCCCTCCTTTTATGGTATCATAAAACAGTCTGTAAATACTGTCGCTGTCGTTTGGATAGTTTTTGGCTGCATTTATCCCACCTTGAGCTGCGATACTATGGGCTCTCCGCGGAGATTCGTGGTATGAAAAAGCCTGAACGTTATATCCAAGTTCTGCCAGCGATGCAGCGGCAGATGCCCCCGCTAATCCTGTACCAACAATAATAATATCATATTTTCGCTTATTGGATGGGTTAACCAGTTTTGAAGAAAATTTATGATTGGTCCATTTTTCTGCAAGGGGTCCGAGTGGAATTTTGTTATTCAGCATTAGCCGGCTCCAATTATTCCAAAATAAAGTGCAATTGATAAAAAACCTGCTGGTATAATCAGCCAGAAAAACACAGCCACGGCTTCAATAAGACCACTGTATTTATTATATCTGATGCCGAAGGATTGAAAAGCAGATTGAAATCCGTGTCGTAAATGAAAACCCAACAATACCATGGCAACACAATACAAAGCTGTTATATATGGATTTCCTAAACCGATTGTATCCCCAACAACAATACCATAAAAATTTCCTGCTTCGTGTTGAGTTTGAAACTGATACCAGATGGTGGATAAGTGAGTAACTAAAAATATAAAAAGAATACTTCCGGTAAGGCCCATATTCCTTGAAAAGAACCCGGAATTTTCACCTGCTTTATTCATGTCATATTTGATAGTAGAAGAGGTGCTGTTGTCCCTTGTCAGTTTAATGCTCAATAAAATGTGGGTTAAAAATAAACCAACTAATAAAACTTCAATTGCTCGTACTAACGGTTTTACGGATGACAGTGCTTCTACATAACTGTTAAAAATTTCCGGGCCGGCAAAAAGCATAAGATTTCCTATCAAATGTATAACAAGATATGCGCATAAAAATAAGCCGCTCAACGCCATAACAGCTTTTTTACCAACGGAAGATTTTATTAAAGTAGAATACCAACTCATGATAGGTTAAAGAGGTCTCGAAATATGATTTTATTATGTATATAAATTAAAACATGTGTACCTAGTGTCGAAAGGTTTATCGGTGTTATTTATATTCTGCCCGCAATGATAGCTCCCAAGTGCCCGCCGTAAAACAGTATTAAAATACCGGTTATACTTGCAACTAAATATGTACATGTGGGTTTCGTTTCCGCTCGTTTGTTTACATAACGCCAGATAAGCAGGGACAGAAATACTAAACTAGCAAATATTTGTGTTGATCCGTGTGTTGTGAAAATAGGAAACGGTTCAGACATATGGCCTTGAGCTTCATCAGCAATAAAACCGGTTAACACGGCTGATAAGGCAGATAATGTGCCAAGTATCAACAAATACCAAGAAGTGGAATACATTTTTTTATTGGCGGAATAAAAACCAATAATATCAAACAGTACACTTGCTGATAATAGTGCAATTGGGAAATGAATAACTTGGTTATGGATATGGTCTAGACTGAATAATTGCATTATTTTTTCATAATAAATTCTTTAACGGAGATATTTTTTTCAGCAAATCGTTTTTGAGACTGTAAAGTAAATACACCCTTGGATAATACATTTTCGAAAAAGGGTTCTATATATTTCCTTTCTGAATCAATTTTCAAAATAGATACCCGCTCATCCAAGCTGTCATATACTAATTCCGCTAACCATTCAAACCATTGAAGAATTGTTTTATTATTCGGTCCCAAATGATTCATATCCAGAGTGGAGGCTTTTAAATTCAATTCCATTCGTTCAGAGAGAGACCAACTGCTAACCTCTCCCAATAATATATCACGTGTTTTTCCTTGTTCCATCAAAGCCTGCCAAAAGGCAATGGGTGCAAGTTCATATCCTTTTGGTGGGCGATCAGTAGAACGAATTTCAAGAACAGTTTTATAACGTCCATGGGTAAAAATCTGATGGAGGGCTGTTTTAATATCCTCTGATTTGAGTTCATTGCTATTAGTTGTGCTTTCCAGCCATTGTTTAATAGTCCCCTCGTAAAATCCTACGTGACCATTTTTATCTGGCGTTGTAAAAATAACCGGCACATCCAAAATATAGTGAGAAAATTGATTTAATAATCCGTCAGCTCCTTGGATGCCATGATCTAGAAAATGGCCACATCTTGCCGGATCTGTGTCTTCCCAAATACGATACCGTATATTTTCATAACCAAGGGGGCGACTCTTCATAAAAGGTGCATTAGAAAATAAAACAGCTGCAAGTGGACTTATACAATCAGCAATGAATCCGCATTCTTCTGCGTCCTGTTTATCCACCAGATCAAGATTCACCTGCACGCTGGCAGAATTACGCATCATCCATTGACCCTGTTTACCTGTTGTCAAAAAACGATCGTTCATTAATTGATACTTTCGGTGATTAATAAGTTTTATATCGTTAGGACTATAAATCGGATCTAAGGCTAAATCAACAATTGTCAGTTCATTTTCGGTACACACCTTTTTTAAAATGGTTTGAATATCATTCCATTCATTCTGAATATCGTGGATATTAAATGCCGGACGCGATGCCCATTCCACTTGACCGCCCGGTTCCAATGAACACGTAACAAATGTATTCATATCTCTACATCCTGAATCGATAGCCTCTAATAAATCGGTCGCTGAATATTCAGCGCCGCGATCTACAGGAATACGTTCGCCATTTCTATTATATAGTATGGTTTCAATTTCAGCGCCAATAGCCCGCTTCGGATTATGTGTGCATTCGGAAAGTATATGTGCTTCTATTTGATCAACAAGTGTATTCAATATTTACCTTTCTGTTTTCATTTTGGGGTCTAATAAATCTCTGATGCTGTCACCCAATAAATTAAAGCCTAGCACGGCAATCGCAATTGCCATCCCCGGAGCCAGGGATGACCATGGTGCAATGCGTAAGAAATCTTTACTATTATTAATCATGGCGCCCCAACTTGGTGTTGGCGGTTGAGCCCCTAATCCCAAAAAGGACAAACTGGCTTCTGCCATAATAGCGCCGGCAATTCCTAAAGTAAAAGTAACAATTATAGGGGCTAAACTATTAGGTAAAATATGTCGTATAAGAATTGTTCGTTTACTAATACCCAAAGCTTTAGCTGATTGAATATATTCCTGTTCTTTCAATTGTAAAACCTGCCCTCGGACCAACCGTGCCATTCCCGGCCATGTAACGAGCCCGACAGCAAGAAACACAACATTTAGACTTGGTTCCAAGGCAGCAGTAATCCCTATAAGAAAAAGTAATGTGGGAAACCCAAACATGACATCGGTGAAGCGCATTATAATTGTATCTATTTTCCCCCCGTTGATCCCAGACAGTGCGCCCAATAATACACCAATAGATAGCGCAATTAAACTAGCAGTGAAACCAACCATCAGAGATATTCTCGCTCCATAAATTATCCTTGATAAAATATCCCGTCCAAATTGATCTGTTCCCAACCAAAAAGTGACCGTTTCTTTTCCTGCAGTCAAGTTCTCTCCTGAAATGTTTTTCAACAAAATTCTGTGTTCTCTGTTCAATACATCTATAATAATAGCTGTATTATTTTCTACAAAAGCACTCTGGAAAGCCATAGACGTTTCCGGCAAGTCTTGCGCCAATCTATAGTTAATAATGTTGCCTACAAACCCCGGTGGTTTGTGCCGGAATTCCAGTATTTGATCATTAGGGTTACTTGGAGCAAGCCAAGGAGCAAAAATTCCAAGAACTGCAATAATCAATACAAATGATACGCCTAAAATAATACCCGGATCTTTCAATGTTCTATTGATTATCATTTTCCAGATCTTTCGAGTCGAATTCTTGGATCAACAACGCCATATAACATATCCACCAATACATTCATGAGCACAAACATGATTGCCATAAAAAGCACTGTTCCCTGAATGACAGGAAAATCTCTTTTCATGATGGCTTCCAATGCCAGTCGCCCAATCCCGGGCCAACCAAAAATGGATTCCGTCAGCACGGCGCCTGATAAATAACTGCCAAAATCTGTGCCAATAACTGTAATAACCGGAATCAACGTATTTGGAAATGCATGCTGTAAATATACTTTCCATTCCGTCAGCTTTTTGGAGCGAGCG
This sequence comes from Fidelibacterota bacterium, assembly GCA_014381755.1. GTDB lineage: Bacteria > Fidelibacterota > Marinisomatia > Marinisomatales > TCS55 > UBA2126. Next base: position 105,674 of record JACNLB010000120.1, read on the forward strand.
GTTCGGATATAATCCTGACTCATAACATCCAACATTGTTGCTCTCGTTAAACGAGCTAGATATGCTGCCGATCGAAGTCCGAGCGTAAGAGCGGGCAGAATAAGATATTCTATTCCTCCAAAGCCTGTAGGCGGTAGCCAGCGCAACATAACTCCCACCACCAAAATGAGTATCAATCCTACCCAAAATACCGGGGCAGAAATTCCTGCAAGAGCCAGAATCATTATACCCCGATCAATAAAACTTCCAGGGCGAATGGATGTCAATATCCCAGCCGTTAGACCAATGAGTATAGCAAAGAACATAGCCCCCACAGCCAGCATCATGGTGTTGGGAAATTTTTCCATTATCATTTTGGCGACAGGTTCGCCTGTAATGAACGAATTCCCAAAATTTCCACGAACTACATTCCCTACATACCGGAAAAACTGGACAATCAAAGGATCATCCAAGTGCATTTCTTCGCGGAGATGTTGAATTGTTTCTTCGCTATAACGTTCTCCAACCATAGAAACAACGGGATCCCCGGGTATGATGTACATTAGTACAAATGTAATAACAATAACGCCAAATAAAACCGGAATGGTTTGCAGAAGTCTATTTAGGAAATAGTGTATCATTATCGTGGGTGTTTTGTGATTTTCATATAACGGTTTGCATTAAAAATCGAAGACGGTTGAAATTCTGATATCCATTTCTGGGTCAAGTATGTTGTCTTACTGTGCCATAAAAAGACCCAAGGGGCAGCATCCGCAACCATTTTATTCGCTGTTTCTAACAACTGTTGTCGTTCGGACTGATTCGTTAACTGTTGGATTTTTTCTATAATTGCATCTATTTCCGGATCGTAAAACCGATTACGTTTTGTCATAGATTCTTTACTGTGAAACAACGGATATAAAAAATTTTCTCCGTCTGGGTAATCGGCGAACCAGTCCAGATAATATAAGTCTGGTTTTCCTTCTCGCACCGACGTTTTGAATACATTCCAGTCACTGCGTTTAATATCAATAATAATACCAACTTTTTCCCAATCAGATTGCAGTGCTTCCAATACATGAAACATTCCTGAACCACCTGCGACGAAAAGCTCAGAATGCAGGCCTTTGTCAAATCCGGCTTCTTGCAGTAATCGAATTGCTCGATTAGGATTGTATTCATAACGTGGTTCACTAATCTCATTTAATAGCTGTGGAGGAATGGGTCCGTTGGCTAAAGTGGCTGCATTATTTAAAAGTATATATATTATTTTTTCCCTATCTATAGCATAATTCATGGCTCGACGCAAACGCACATCATTAAAAGGCGGTCGGGAGCAATTCATACCAACATACCAGATATTCAATTCGTCTACGTCAAGTTTGTTGTATTTGTATTTATTCCAGTAATCCATTTCACTTTGGGGCACCTCTAAAATATCGAGTGATCCTGCTTCAAATTCCGCTGATTGTGTCATGACCTCAGAAAGAATGCGTATGCGCATTCTTTCTGCTTTGGGTGGTTTATCCCAATAGTTTTCATTTTTGGATAATATTATTTCGCCATCCCTTTCCCACTTTTCCAATTTCCAAGGACCTGAACCGCTAGGCGCTTGAGATAATGATTTGCTGTCCTTTATATTAATAATCGCTGTGGCAGGCATGGCCAAATATTGAATGAAAGGTGCAAAAGGATTATCCAGTTCTATAACTAGTGTCGAGTCGTTAGAAATTTTTAGACCCCTTAAAAAATTTTCTTTTCCGTTCATAAAATCTTTTGCGCCGGCTATGCGATCTAATAACCACGTTTGTGGAGAGGCCGTGCTTGGATCTAAAACTCTCTGAAATGATTTGGCAATATCTAAAACCGTCAATTGAGAACCATCATGAAAATGAGCGTTGTTTCTAATTATAAAGGTATATTTTCTCCCGGTGAGGTCTACTGTCCACTGTTGAGCCAATGCAGGTACTAAATTCATTTCATTATCAAAGCGTACCAAATTATCATAAACAAGTGATATAATTTTCCCTGTTCTTATGTCGGTGGCGAAAGCCGGATCAAACCCCCGGATGTCAGCGGAATATGCCGTGGTCAGTGTTTCATAATCAATTTCCTTAACACAACCGAATAATAATAATGAAAGAAGAAGTATTCGAAATGGTCCAAACATAGCGTTGAAAATAAAACAGCCCTCGCAATTAGCGAAGGCTGTTTATAATTAATTCGGAAAGAGTTAAGTTGTTATTCTACCATTTCTCCGCCGCCGACCAAATCTGCCAGATTGAATGCTCCATCTTTTTCCAATTGTCTCGCAGCAGCAACAATATCTTTACGAGCACCATCCACTTCTCTCTTAGCAACTGCACCTTCAACTGGTTCATACATAGCCTGTTTTTTCTTTGGCAAGTTTTCAATCACTCGACTCACAATGTCTTCCCCCATTCCTTTTAGGGCTAGTGCAATAGTATCTAACTCAACAGAATTCATCAAATCCCGTATAATACTATCGGTTAATATATCAAACAGCACATCCCACGTCAGATGATATTTTTTCACTTCAGCTGCAAGGTCGGGGTTTTCTCTGGCAATATTTTCTAAAAACTGTGCCTCCTCTTCGGAACTTAAACCGCCTAAAATTTCTGCAACATCTTTACCTCCACCGCGGGAGAATGCAATTGTTTTGGGTAGAAATTTTGATTTTTTATGAAGATCATTTGCCACATTAACAATGGCTTCCAAGGGTATTTCATTCAAATTACCCATTTCCATAATAATGTTCCCTTTTGATTCAGAGGATAAGCGATTCATTATCTTATTGCGTCTTTCTCCCGATATTTGAGCCAAAGCAATCGCTGCTACTGAATCAGCTTCCGGTTTAACCAGGGCTATAAGTTGTTCATCCGTTATTTCCTCTAAAAAACTAAACGGTTTTTTAGGCTCATCTGATTCTTCCTCGTGGAATTTTTCACTTACAAAACTGAAGTAGAATTCTTCCATCACTCTTTTTTTAACAGCAAAAGATACATTGTCTAACTCACGCATAGAGGCTCTTACTTTGCGTATATCTGTTTTGGACAATTCTTTTACCAGTGTCAGCGCAAGGCCTTCTCCTAAAACAGAGAACAGTATTGCTGCCTTTTGAAGGCCTGAAAGTCTGTTAATATCTGTAATCATGGCTTTGCCTTATTTTTTCTTCTTCTTTTTTTTCTTTTTCTTTTTACCGTCGTCGTCGTCTAGTTCTGCTGGAGCTACCGCTACAACTGGTTCCGGTTCTGGCGGGGGAGCATCATCTTCCATCCATTCTTTTACAATTCGTGTTGCTGTATTCGGCTGGCTCACGCTCATGGAAACAACTGCCTGACGCATGTCTGAAATTTCACTTTGTAAAACCCCCGTATCTTCTGTCGGATTAACCGTTTGAGTTGGCGCTGTAGGAGGAGGAGATGTCATTGTGTTATTTTCACTTTTTTTTTTCCGCGGTCTTGGAGGATACATCCATGGCGGCGGAAGTTGTTGTTTCTGCCTATTTCCCATTATCATAATAACCAGTACGACAACGAGAACAATAACCAATGCGCCTAATAAAGATACAAATACAATCATCATCGTAGAGGATGATCCCCCACCGTTCATGCTGCTGTTCAGATCTGATTGTACTGCATCCAGCATGGCCATTTTTTCCGCTATTTGAGCGTCCAGTTTTTCTTTTTCGCTCATTTTTTCACCCATAGCACTTTGGGCTTGATCGACTTCATCGCCAGAAATGTCATCGGATGATATCATGGACTTCAGACTGGAAATTTCATTATTCAAAGCTTGAAGTTTTAGTGAATCACGTCGCAGAATATCTCTTTTTTCTGCCTGATACGCTCTGTCTCTAGCGGCAGATTCCAAACTGGTTAACTGTTGTTGAAAATACATTTTATCCTGCGCACGTCTTTCTTCTTCTTGGGCTTTATAGCTATCCAACTCCTCTTTCCAGTTTGCAAAACTATCACCTGATTGTTGTTGTTCCAGAGACTCCAGCTTTTCAGCAATATTTTTAAGTAAAATCTGTTCGGCCGTTTTTTCGTCTCGACGTTCTTTAAATGTAGCTGTCATTATACTTAACGCATCGCCTCTGGCGCGATTGAATCGAGCAGCAACCATTACAACTTGTCGAATGTTTTCAATAAGCTCAGGAGCTGCGCCTTCTTGGAGAATAATACTAATATCCAATTTTTTAATGTAGGCAGTAGAAGGATGCTTACTGGTCACTGTTCGGGAAAGCACCTTTCCTTGTCCACTGTTAGATGGAACGGGTACAGAGATAGTTGATTGAGAAATTCTATCACCGTTAACAGGTGTGGAACTGCCCGCGTCTGATTCAAATTCAAAACCGGGGATTGGTAATCCGCTGGTAATGCTTTCACTTTTACTTTCCTCAGGGCGGTCTAATGTGCTTTCAACGGCGACTGATACATCTTCTGCTCTTCGGGAGCTTTGTTGGCTTTCATCCAGAATTGTAATTTGTTCTTCGGTCCCCTCACTGATTTCAATGTCTGCATTCACATCAATGACATATTTTCGATCATCAATTATCTTGGATAAAGCATCTGTGATTCGCTGTCGCAAGTCATTTTCTACCATCAGTTTTTGCGCCAAATAACCACTGCCCTGACCCCAAGCTGTGCTCACACAGAAAACAGCTAGTATAAATTGTTTTTGAAATACGTTATACTTACTCATGATAGCTCCTTTGCTTATCAAATATAAATCTCTATGTTGTCTTTTCTGATTCAGAACTTGCCCCATCAGAACTCTGCTTGGAATAATGTGGCGCTAAAAATGTTATTTCAACGCGTCTGTTGCGTGCTTTTTGCTGAACAGTATTATTATATTTGTTTATGATTTCCCCTGTAACTAATTCATGGGATAATTTGTCTCGAGGGACAAATTCACCATAACCTACTGCTTCCAATCTGGTGGGGTTTACTCCTAGTTTTATCAATTCTCTTACTACTGCCGATGCTCTAGCAGATGATAATTCCCAATTGGTTGGATATTTTTCCTGTAGTTTTTCCGGAAGTTTTTCATTATCTGTGTGTCCTTCTACAGCTATCTGAAAATAAGAATTATCAATTGTTGGAACAATTTTATTCAAAATATCAATAATCTGCGGCTTCGTTTTTGCTGACCCCGATGTAAAACTGATATCAGATGAAATACCAATTGTAACTCCTTTAGGTCCAGTAGTTACATCAACAGGCGCTTCACCGGATTCTGATTCTTCTTTCATTTTATTTACCATGTTTTGTGCAGCTTTTTTGATATCAGCAAGGTTCATTGCCTGGCTTTCTTTTTTTATTTTACTCCCCACCGATTTACCCATAGAGTCGGCCATTTCCTGTAATTTTACAGGATCAATAGTCGAAATAGCAGCCAACAAAACAAAAAAAGCAAAAAGCAATGTCATCATATCAGCAAAGGTACCAAACCAACCGGGAAGCCCTTCATCAACAAGGGTTTTTCCTTTAGTAATACCAGCTTGATACGCTTTTTTTTCTTTAGAGGATTTTGGCATTTAATTATTCTTCTTTTTTCCATTCCTTTGGTGGAATAAATGAATTTAGTTTTTCCCTAACGATCAATGGGTGCTTTTTTTGGTGAATTAATCTGGAAGCCTCAACAAGCATGGCTTGCATTGTGCTGGTAAAACTAATTCTGGTGTTTAATTTTTCACTCATGGGCAGAAAAAATAAATTAGCTAAAACTGCTCCATAAAATGTTGTGATTAACGCAGCTGACATTCCGGGGCCTAAGGAATCAGCTCCTCCCTCTCCGCCAAAACCAGCCAGCATAATGACCAAACCAATCAATGTTCCTATCATTCCCCAAGCGGGCGCCATTGTGCCCATTGATTTAAACAATCCAGCCTGAGTCTTTTCACGCACTTCCCGATATTCAATTCGTGTTTCTAAAATTTCAGTTAATTCATCAAGCGAATAACCGTCAACAACCATTTGGACGCCATCTCGGAAAAATGGATTTTTGATGTTGTCTACTGATTTTTCAAGTTCAACGGCTCCTTTTCTACCCACATCGGCAGCGTCCACGGCATCATCTACCACCACGCCAAGTTTTAGCTTCCCTCCTTTAAATACAGCGCCCATTGCCGCACCCAATTTTAGCACATCCGACAAAGGGAACGCGACTGAAACAGAGGCTATCATTCCTCCAACAACAATCGCAAAACTTGACGGTGAAACAAATCCTCCCATACCTGCATTAGCAGCAGAGGCTGCCATAAATATTCCGCCAAAAATTGAACCCAAACCAAGAACAATGCCTATTAATGTTGCAATATCCATACTTATTCCTCTACAATGCTTGTGGACTTTAAACGATTTTCGTGTAACGCCTTTAAAATATTGCGTACATCATCATATTCAGGATCCATTCGCAATGCTAAATTCCAGTTAATTGTCGCTCGTTGAATGTCTCCCAGTTTATAATAAATTGATCCGCGCCGTGCATAAGCCAAGGCCATATTTGGATTCAAATCCAGAGCTGATTCAACTTCCTGTAAAGCAGCGCGATAATCACCCGCATAAAAATAACGTAGTGATTTTGACAAATGACGCATGGCTTCGTTCATATTTTTTTCATCAACATTGCGACTCAATTTCATCGACAGTAATGAATCTTCCAAAAATTGAGACTGTTGTTCCATAGAAGCTAATTGGACCATGAGATTACGCATTTCATTTTTTAACATCATCATGGAATCCCGAACCGTGTGTACTGCAAAATCAGCCATAGACAGAGTAGAGTCCATTGATGATGATAATGATTCAAATTGTCCCGTAGCTGGTAATTTCAGTTGACCTCCTGGAAAAGGTGATGGCCCTCCAAAGCCGCTAGGAACCGTTTTTATTCCTCGGGGTACTGCCATATCAAATCCCAATGTGACCCCCGGATGACCTTCCCAGTATCTTGATTTCCAGTCCGGCAATTTTTCTATGTGGGTGAATCCTAAGTTCAGGCGATAATCCGAGGTAAGGGGGATGCGGAGTCCCACATTGATGCCTGTTCCGTCGAATTCACCCACAATATCTATTCCGCCCCATTTATTTAGATATGGTGTATTCATAATGACACCCATAAACACACCTGATTTAGTTCCTTCGTTTGTGGTCGTTCCCGTTTCAGACGGTGTGTTGCTTTCTTCTGTTGAGGCAGTAATTGTATCTGTCGGTGCAAACCCCCCCGAACCAAATCCCATAAAGGTATTTAAATGATATTTGCCCAATTCTTTTTCACTGCTTACTACAACAAAAAATGATAGCTGTTCCGGATCCAGACTTAAACCGCCGCCACTGCTTTCTGCGTTTTGAAAAACAATGTCTTGTAAACCAAGCGAAAGCGATACATTATTATAGGTGTATACACGTTGTTGCAAATGAAAACCAAATTCTACTGGAGGGGTATAACCCGTTTTACCTAAAAGGGCCGGTGCTGTACTATCGGCTGTTTGCACCGAAGAAAATCCAAATGTAAAGTTTTTCCCCAACTCCATATCAAAATAGATGCCTTGAGCAGAGTTAAAAGGATCAAAACGATGTAATTCTACACCAAATCCAGTGCGGAATAAATACGGTGCTTTCCTCACGCTGGATGTGGGAATTTTCATCATAAATCCTGGGCGGGTATACGCTATACGGGATGCACCAAATAATATTGACATCAAAACAAAAGAAAATATAAATACTATGTTAATAAATTTTTTCACTGGAAAGCCATTTCCCCTCTTTTTACTTCAAGCGCCGCTAAACGGGAATATTCACTGTTCGGATGACCCACAACAACTTTTTTAAACGTATTCATCGCTAAATCCATACTACCCAGTTCTTTGTACAACAAACCTTTTTTCACCAAAGCGTCATCGACCATATCCGATTTTTTATATTCTAATAATTTATCCAAAGTGATTAATGCGCTTTCATAATTACGAAGTTGCAGATATATATCTGCAGTCCAATAAAGAACGTTTTCTACTTTTTCAATTTCTGCTAATTGCAGCTTAAGATCGTCAAAGCAATGTAGTGCTGTAACAAAGTTGCCGCATTGATATGCGTACATCCCTGTCACATATAAATTATCGTCAAAATATTCTATAAAAGGATCTGGTCGTACCAGAACAATGCTTTTTACAACCGGTAACTCCACAAGTGTTAAATTATCCACACTTTGTGGTTCATCCGCGCTTAAAGAGACGCTAGGTCTCTCGGGCTTTTCTAAAACAGGTATAGCAGCAGCAAGCAATCCTTTCAATTTAATGTTTTCAGATTTCAATGCTGTTATTTCACTTTGCAAGGATGTTTCCAGATTAAAAATTCTTGAGTTTATTCGTTCAATTGCAGTTAAAAGTTCTTGATTGGCAACTCCTTCAACCGTTCCGCTTTTTACATGTTTAATTCTGATTTTTACTTCATTTGATGGACTTGTAATTAACCGACTATACGATTCATTCCCTGTTGTCGGTTCAATAACAATGCCTAAATCTAGGAGAAAAACATCCGATCGTTTAGAGGATTGTTGTTGCCCATTAATAGGAATGATCAATAATGAGATTATTCCAAAAACAAAAAAAGTTCGACGGTAAAATGACGCCGCCGCCATTATTGATATTCCTCCCAGTCTATAACATAGGAATACCCGATGAAAGACCCAAAATCATTGGGAACAAATAATTCAAAGGCTCCAGCCGCCCCCGGGAGTAAAGTGGCATCTGTGGTGATGCCAGAGTCGAAGGTGTGGTATGTTCCGCGTACAAATGTGGTGAGTGTCTTCGTTTCGCCGCTCCAGTTTTTGCGAAATACAAAATCTACTTTCACAAAATCCGCTCGACGACCGCCAATGTTTTTTACCTCACCAGTAAAAATAATTGCACCCTGATTATCTTTTCGCTCACTTATGTTTCCAACCAGAACACAATTTGCAGAATATCTTTTACCGGCTTCCCGGCTTAATGGGTCAGCAGAAGTATATTTGGGTTCTGCAAGTTTTGGCATGGGTGGGGGAGAGTAACTATCACGAATTTGTTCGGGAACATATTCTTGAGTTTCCTCCGTCACAACATTATCAATAACCCTTACAATATTTTTACGTTCAATAATTAAATACCCTAACAGGGTTTCGATTTTTAACGTTTCCTCATCCTGATAAACAATTTTCCCAAATACTGTACTGCCATTCTGTAAAATAATTTCTTTTGAATAAATAGCCAGGGGGTTTACCCACATTTTGCTTAAAGCTTTTAAGTCTTCCAGTTCGGAATTAAGATGTTTTACTTCAGCGGAAAGCTTTTTTAATTCAAAGCTTAATTCTGTTGTTACATAAGCTGCATCACTACCTGCACCCGTAGCCTCTTCAGGAATCTCAACAGCTTTGTCTAGCTCTGCACCATCTCCTTTTAATACAATTTCTTTTTTGGCTACTACTTTTTCTGATAATACTAATTCTAAATCATCTAAATCATCATCCGAAACTGTAATGGGCATATTGACAGTCCCTTTTGCACCGCCGTCAATATCCAAAACATAATCGCCCGGAAGCACATCTTTAAATTTGAATGAGCCTCCGCCCATACCCATGCGGGGTTTGGATGTTTCCGTGCGTTGAGACTCAACGGCATCTGATGTGAGCAACAAAACTGTCGTTCCACCTACTTTTTCACCATCGGCATCCAAAACTGTGCCTTTTATCTTGAAATCTTTTGCAAATAGGGTGGGGTTATACGCTATTATACTAAGTATAATAAGTGTGTATTTAAACAACGCTTTTATGTTCATTTATTTACCTCGGTTTTGCAAGACCAAGACGAACTACTGCCTTGGCTGGATGAGTTTACTTCCAACTCTAACCAAGTGTCAAGTAGAAAAGTGGGGTCTATTTACCGAGGAGAAAACAATTCATGCTTTATGGAATCGTTTCAAATATTAGAGAGTATAGATTTCACTGTATTTGTTTTTTAAATAATTAATGAATGGTTTTGCAGACAAATCTTTGCCTGATATGGATTTGATCATTTCTTTAGCTGTTTGCCTGCGGCCGACCCCGTGAATGTTGTCTTTTAGCCAATTTCGCAAAGGTAAAAATTTTCCTATACTAATGTCGTTTTTCATATTTGGCAAATCTTCATTGGCTTTATTATACATAATAATATTATACAAATTTCCCAGAGCGTATGTTGGGAAGTACCCAAAGCTTCCTTGTGACCAATGAACATCCTGTAAAACACCATTTGTGTCTGTGTCCGGTATAATATCAAAATATTCCTCCATTTTTTTATTCCATATAGTCGGCAGTTCTTTTACTTCAAGGCCTTCATTGATGATTAATTGTTCAATTTCGAAACGCAGCATTATATGAAGATTGTATGTTATTTCATCCGCTTCAGTTCTTATTAATCCCGGTTTAATAGTATTCACAGCTAAATAAAATTCATCTACAGAAATTAAAGATAAATTTTCTGGGAAAATTTTTTGCAATTTTGGAAAATAATATTCCCAGAAGGGTTTACTTAAACCAACCAGGTTTTCCCAAAGGCGGGATTGACTTTCATGTATACCATAAGAAATTGCTTCACAAAACGGTGTTCCGTACCAACGTTGATCCATGCCTTGTTCATACAGTGCGTGTCCTCCTTCGTGGATAGAACTGGATAAACAATACATAAAATTATTTTCATCAATTCGAGTCGTAATACGAACATCCGTGGGATGAAAATTTATTGTAAAAGGATGGGTGGATTTATCCTGCCTACCGCAGTTAAAATCAAAGCCCATATCTCTTAGCACTTGTTCGGTAAACGACCATTGTTTCTCTGCATCATAGTGCTGAAATAAAATATGTTCATGGGTATCAATTCCTGATTTTGAAATTTTTTGTACCAAGTCTACCAAATCAGGTTTCATCGAATTAAACAATACATTTACATCCGATGTTGTCATTTCTGGCTCAAAGGCATCCAGTAATGTATCGTAAGGAGTTTCTTTTGTCCCGATATATTGAATTTCTCTTTGTTTAAGGGTAATTATATTCTCCAAATGGGGAGCAAATTGATTCCAATCATTCTTTTTACGAGCTTCAATCCACGCCTGCTGACCAAGAGAAGCTGCGCTGGACATTTCTTTTACAAATTCTTTTGGTAAGGCTGCCGCACGATGAAAATCCCTCCAAATTTCAGATACCAATTTTTCTGATTCGGAATCAATTTCGTTTTTTATAGCCCCCGAATCCAAATCGATTAATTCCCCTAACGGACCTTTAATACCGTCTCCAATAAATCGTTCATGTGCGAGAGACGTTAACAGGGCTATCTGCGCTGCCCTGGCGCTGCCGCTCCCTTTAGGCATATATGTTTCCATGTCCCAATGCATTAGATTAACAGCTCCGTAAATATCAACAACTGTTTTTAATTCTTTCTTTAACTGTATTAGTGCATCCATATAATTGTCCTATTTCCAGAAATCTTTATATATATTTTTACGTTTTTTGACATCGCCCAAACGTTGTTCGGTGTCTTTTTTTAATGTTTTTGACAGTGTCCCTTTTAATGCTTTTTCATATGCTTCAATGATGAGTTCAAAATCGCCTTCATCTTTTTTCTCATACGTTCGTCCCATCCAATAATATGGTTCACCATTTTCAGGAGAATAATATGATGCTCTACCATATTGTTCCAATGCGTCCCAAAGATTTGATTTGCTTCCTTGTTTATAAAAACGATGTCCTGTTATTATAGATAGGCCAAACTTCGCCTGTTTACTTTTAATATCAAGACCAAGGGCTGATTTAAATTGTGCTTCTGCAGCAGAATAATCCCCTTGTTTCAGCGATCTGTTACCAAGATTATTATGGGCATTAACAACTGATTGCACTGTTTCAATGGGAACATTATCGCCCTTTAATAGCTCGCTTTTTCTGGCAATTATGGATTCGGGGTCAGATTCAGCTAATTCGGATACAGTCGGCGCACATCCAGATGTAAACAAATATAGTGTTATTATATATAGAGTAAATTTCTGCAAAGCGATGAGGCGTTCAGCCCTTGAACCAGAAGAGGTCTTTATTATTATTAAAACTGGTGTATAAATCCTGCATTGATTCAGCAACATAATATCTATCTTGGATCTCACTATAGTCAAAACGTGTCATGACAACTTCTTCAATATCAAATTTTATAAATCTTGAACGGTTAGACTTCCCTTTTGCACAGTTTACCAGGCTTTTTGTTTCATCGTAAGAAGAAATAATTCCTGCACCATATATTTCATAACCGATGTCATTTGCTTTACGGCGAAATTTATCTGTGGTTCCTGTATTTTTCACAACTCCAAATTCATATGTCCACCAGGCAAAATTTTGCAGTCGTTTCAAGTTGTGGGAAACTAATTCCGACCCCAGCCCTTTTTCATCTTTGATTATTTCATGACCAAGGATACCCATATCGTGCATAAAATCGGCATAATCTTTATTCATCAAAAATGGTACGTGTGCCTGAACATCGTGAAAAATATCCGGTTCTGGTGTATACCCTTCTTCATTTTGAATATTTACACCTTCATACTTTTCTTCAAAGCGAGGAGATTTGCGAATGATGTCGGTAACGGGGAATTTTCGATTGGCATTTAAATCAAAAAATAATTCTTCATCTAAAAAACCCTTGGCAGGCATTAAAGACCATCCTGTTGAATTTTCAATCAAAGGGGAAATGACATCAAATTCCGGAAAACGATCGCGGGGAATCGGCAATGACTGCATACCAAGTAGATATTCTTGTGAGGCATATTGATTTAATAGTCGTTCAAGATTTACAAAAAGATCTTCCCATATTTTATTTTCATGATTCGTTACCGCCCCGTAGTTCTGAGGTTTTCTATATGTATCTTTGCGACCAAAAATCTTGATTCCACTAATTGCATTTGGAATAATATTTGTAAAAAGGTGATCGTATTTTGTGTATTCTTCAGTCATAGCCTAGCATAAAGAAAATTAATTTACGACCGCTACTCATATCAGTTCAATCTACCAGAGCCAAATATAAGTTACAGATCGATTCTTGATTCCAAAGTGAGGATCTTTTGGTGTTCCACAGACTGATCGCATATCAACGCTGTCTTGATGAAACATGTCATAATCTTCACCAGGAATAAAAGCACGAAAACGTCCTTCTTGTTCTACGCACCAACTGCGGACAGCATTGCGCAATGTTCCGTCCCCATGTCCGTGGATAATTTTTATCGCCCGCACTTCACCGCCATGCATAGCAGTGCTCACTTCCGTCTCCAAAACAGAAAGCGCTCTGTCCAGCCCATAATTTTGGTGACCAATATCTATTGTTTTTAACATAATATTTCCACCTCAAGTTTACACTTGTTCATCATAATTTAACCCCTAATTCAAAAGGCAATAATGAAACAAACAACACTAGGAAGAACAGGGGCTGTCGTATCTGCTATTAGTTTGGGTGCATGGTCATACGGAGGAGAAAACACCTCTGGGGGCAACCCCGTTGGTTGGGCTGGACAAACAGACGATGAGTCCAAAAGATCCCTTCTAAAAAGTTGGGAATCCGGGATTAATCACTGGGATACGGCTGATGTGTATGGCAACGGACGATCAGAAGAAGTTATTGGGTCCATGTGGAATACTGTTCCGCGAAATGAGATTTTTCTAGCTACAAAAGTAGGTTGGGATCAAGGATCTAATAATTATTGGTATAATCCGGAACATATGCGTAAAAATATGATGCGTTCCCTGAAAAATCTGCAAACGGACTGCGTTGACCTTATCTACCTGCATCATTGTAATTTTGGGAAAAAAGATGAACACTTTGATGGTGCTTTAACAGAAGTGAAAAAATTTCAAGAAGAGGGGAAAACGCGGTTTATTGGTTTATCTGATTGGAACTTGAACAAAATCATGCGCTATATAAAACAAGCTGATCCGGACGTGGTGCAGCCCTATCGCAATATTTGGGATGACAATTATTGTTCCAGTGGATTACAAAAACATGTTGAAGAAAACAACTTGGGCGTATGTTTCTTTTCACCCTTAATGCATGGTTTACTGACCGGCAAATATTCTGAACCACATACATTTAATAAGGGGGATTTCAGAGAAAATGTAAATGCTTTTAAAGATCAGGTAATAATTAATAAAGTAAAAGAAAATGCCGGATTTCTGCAGGAGAGGTTTCCAGATCATCCTCATCCTGTAATGCACGGCGTTGTTGATGCTCTTCTTTCTGACTCTGAAAACAGTTGTGTGTTGTTAGGGCAAAGAAACATTTCTCAAGTTGACGTTGCAAACACTTTGGGTATAGATATTAATGAGGATGATGTAAAATGGATAAAACAACTGTATAATCACTAATATGAATACACAAGAAATAATTTCAATCAATCCGGCAACTAAAGAAAGTATTGGTGCTGTTAAGCCTAACACGGTTGAGTCGTTGACACATGTTTTCGATCGTGCACACCAAGCTAAAGAAGAATGGGCTAATCTACGGTTAACGCAGCGAGCTCGTATTCTTCGCTTCGTGCGCAAAACACTTGTGGCACATATGGATGAGTTATCAGAACTCATTGCCTCTGAAACAGGTAAAACGAACTGGGAAGGATTTTTGGAAGTCTTCACCACAGTTGAACATATGAGACATGTGTGTCGGCATGGACCTGAATATTTGCGGACTGAAATACGTTCGCCCGGTATTTTTCAAAATAAAAAGTGTTATGTGAATTACGTTCCTCACGGTGTTGTGGGTGTAATCAGTCCTTGGAACTATCCCTTAATCCTTACCGCCGCTCCTGTTGTAGAGGCGCTTATGGCAGGAAATGCAGTTGTATTAAAACCGTCAGAACTGACTCCTTTAACCGGGCAGCGGATGACAGAATTGTTTCACGAGGGTGGAATACCGGAAGACATATTGCAGGTTGTTCAAGGTTTTGGGGATGTGGGTGCGGCTATTATCGATAGTTCTCAAGTAGATATGATCTGTTTCACCGGGAGCGTAGAGGTCGGACGAAAAATAGCGATTGCCTGCGCTGAAAAATTAAAACCTGTTATTCTTGAATTGGGCGGAAAAGATCCCATGATTATATTGGAAGACGCTAACTTGGAGCGTGCGGCCAGTGCCGCTGTATGGGGTGGATTCAGCAATTGCGGACAAACATGCATTTCAGCTGAACGCATTTATGTTGTGGAAAGTATCGCTGATCAATTTATAGCACTTGTTAAACAAAAAACGGAAGAATTGAACACGGGGCCAGATAAAGTCAATGGCGATATGGGTGCTCTGGTGAATGAACGCCAGCAGGAAAAAGTGATGGCCCATATTAAAGAAGCCGTGGCTAATGGAGCAGATGTGGTATCCGGTGGAAACGATTTATCCTCTTTGGGGGGATATTTTATTAAACCAACGGTTCTTGAAGTTTTTAATGATAATTCAGACATTATGTCAAAAGAAACGTTTGGTCCGGAAATATCTATTATGCGCGTTAAAAATGAGTATGAAGCCATTGAAAAAGCGAATGATACCGGTTATGGTTTAAGTGCTTCTGTGTTTACCAAAAAGAAAAAACGTGGCCAGAAAATTGCTCGGCAGATTCGCGCTGGTTCTGTATGTGTAAACGATATAATGACAAATTATATTGCGGCTGACCTGCCTTTTGGCGGTATGGGTATAAGCGGAATCGGCCGGGTACACGGCCCGGAAGGCTTAAAAAGCTTTTGTCAAACACAGGCTGTATTGGTAGATCGCTTTGGATTAAAAAAAGAACCGTGGTGGTATCCAATGAGCGCAGGAACAAAAAAACTTTTCCATACAGTAACACGTTGGATTTACGGTTAATCCTAATTTGCACGTTTTGATCTAATGCCCGTTCGACCCATCAAACAAATTATCCAAGGAATACAAACAACTGACGGCGCTGGAGTAAATCTTACTCGAATCATCGGTGGTCCAGAGTTGGATATGCTGGATCCGTTTCTTTTGCTGGATGAATTTGGTAGTGACAACCCTGATGATTACATCGCCGGTTTTCCACCTCACCCCCACCGGGGATTTGAAACAATCACGTATATGTTAAATGGCGAATGGCAACACAAAGATTCCGCTGGTCACGAAGGTTTACTGGGTGATGGATCTGTGCAGTGGATGACAGCCGGTCGCGGGATCATTCACAGTGAAATGCCTATTCAAATTGACGGGCTGGCTTGGGGATTCCAACTTTGGCTTAATCTTCCGAAATCAAAAAAAATGATTGAACCCGCTTATCAGGATATTGATTCCGAACTAATTCCCATTGTTAAAGAAAAGGCAGGGGCGGTGAAAGTTGTTTCCGGGAATTACCGCAGAACAATCGGACCCGGTAAATCACACACGCCGGTTCTGATTCTGGATATTCACATGAATGAAAAAAGTGAGCTAACCATTCCCATCAATGATGGGTGGAATGTTTTCGGCTTTGTTTATGAAGGCGATGAAAAGGCAATCTCTAAAGGACAATTAGCCGTATATGAAAAAAATGGAGTTGTACAATTCAAAACAGAAGGAAATAAGGCTCGTATTTATCTTGCGGCAGGAGAACCTTTGAATGAACCTGTGGTGAGGGGAGGTCCTTTTGTTATGAATACACGGGGTGAAGTTTTAAAAGCATTTGAAGATTATCAGAATGGTAAATTTGAAACATGACACGTTGTGAATGGGCTGACAACAGCACACTGAACCAAAAATATCACGATGAAGAATGGGGCGTACCGATTCATGATGATACCACTTTGTTCGAATTCCTGATTCTGGAAGGTGCACAGGCAGGGTTGAGTTGGGAAACCATTTTAAAAAAGCGGGAAGGATACCGGGAAGCTTTTGACCGGTTTGATCCAAAGAAAGTTTCTGCTTATTCTGTATCAAAAATTGAAGCTCTACTTCAAAATCCTAATATTGTTCGTAACCGACTCAAGGTGAATTCCACTGTTTTGAATGCAAAATTCTTTCTGGATGTTCAAAAAGAGTTTGGCAGTTTTGATCAATATATTTGGCAATTCACTGGCGGAAGAACCATCCAGAACGCTTTTAGGAAAATGTCTGAACTCCCGGCAAACACACCGGAATCGGATGCCATGAGTAAAGACTTAAAAAAGCGAGGTTTTAAATTTATCGGAACTACCATCTGCTATGCCTTCATGCAGGCAACAGGCATGGTAAACGACCATGTAATTAGTTGTTTTAAATATAAGGAATTGTCAGATAAACTATAATTCAGATTGTGCCGCCGCCAGCCTCGCAATTGGCACACGGTATGGTGAGCAACTCACATAATCCAAGTCATTCTCTTTGCAGAAGTGTATTGATGCCGGATCGCCGCCGTGTTCGCCGCAAATGCCAATTTTTAAATCGGAATTCACGCCTCGACCTAAATCAACCGCCATGGAAACCAGTTTCCCAACACCCTTTACATCCAAACTTTGAAATGGATCATAGTCTAAAATGTTTCTGTCCAAATAATTCGGTAAGAATGAACCAATATCGTCCCGGCTGAATCCATACGTTGTTTGGGTTAGATCATTGGTACCGAAACTGAAAAATTCTGCGTGTTCTGCAATTTCATCTGCTGTGAGACAGGCTCTCGGAAGTTCAATCATTGTGCCTACCATAAATTCAAAAGAAGCCCCTGTTTCATTTAATACTTTTTCTGCTACAGATCTTACAATTGCTTCTTGATCTGTGAATTCGGTAACGGTTCCTACCAATGGTATCATGATTTCCGGGTACACAGACACGCCTTCCTTGGTGAGCTCCGCAGCTGCTTCCAAAATCGCCCGTGCCTGCATTTCCGTGATTTCCGGATAAGCAATCCCCAGTCGGCAGCCGCGATGGCCCAACATGGGATTCAATTCATGCAGGCTCGCAATACGTTTTTCAACGTGTGATTTATTCAATCCAACATGATTCGCTAATTCTTGTATTTGGTCTTCTGTCAATGTTATGAATTCATGAAGCGGGGGATCCAAGAGACGAATTGTCACGGGTTTTCCTGCCATGGCTTTTAAAATTCCTCTGAAATCTTCTTTCTGAAATGGTAATAATTCCATCACAGCTGATCGGCGATCATTTTCATTATCTGCTAAAATCATTTTCCGAATAGCAAGAATTCGTTCATCATCAAAAAACATATGTTCTGTGCGGCATAATCCAATGCCCTCCGCTCCAAACGCGATTGCTTGTTTCGCATCTTTGGGCGTATCTGCATTGGTCCTGATTTTTAATCGGCGTACTTCGTCAGTCCACTCCATAAGTTGTTTATATTCATTATGTTTCTCCGGGTCAGAGGGTACAAGGCCAAGTTGACCTTCATATATATTGCCCCTGGTTCCGTTCATAGTAATCCAATCACCTTCTTTTATTACCACATCATTAATATGTACTTCTTGCTTTGTTGAATCAATGTGCAATGCGCCACATCCTACGATACAGCATTTTCCCCAACCCCTAGCCACCAATGCTGCGTGAGATGTCATTCCGCCTTTTGATGTCAGAATCGCTTCTGCAGCGTGCATACCATGAACATCTTCCGGTGATGTTTCTTTTCGAACAAGAATAACTTGTTCTCCTTTATTTTTCCATTTTTCTGCATCATCAGCCGTAAACACAACTCGCCCGGTTGCTCCGCCGGGTCCGGCAGGTAGCCCTTTTGTCAGCAGTGTTGCATCTTTTTCATTTTCAGGGTCTATTACAGGATGCAAAAGTTCATCCAACTGTTCAGGGTTGACGCGTATCAGGGCCGTCTTTTTATCAATCATTCCTTCGTTTACCATATCAACCGCCATTTTAATAGATGCTGCGCCAGTTCGTTTTCCTGTTCTTGTTTGCAGCATCCACAGGTGGTCTTCTTGAATTGTAAATTCAATATCCTGCATGTCTGTATAATGGTTTTCTAATGTTGTGCGAATGTCCGCCAGCTGTTGGTAGGATTTCGGGTTAGACGCTTCCAAAGAAGGAAGGTTTTGAGTGTCAGCGGTTTTTGTTTCTTCGTTTAAAGGGTTCGGTGTCCGGGTTCCTGCAACAACGTCTTCACCTTGGGCATTGGTTAACCATTCTCCAAAAAACTTATTTTCACCTGTGGCAGGATTTCGCGTAAATGCTACTCCCGTTGCAGAATTTTCTCCCATATTTCCAAATACCATGGCTTGGACGTTTACAGCTGTTCCCCATTCACTTGGGATGTTTTCGATCTTACGATAATTAATGGCACGTTTTCCGTTCCAACTTCGGAATACTGCCTTTATACCGCCCCAAAGTTGTTCCATGGGATCATCGGGAAATTCACTGCCAAATGTTAATTTTATTTCACTTTTAAAGATCTCGGATAAAGCTTGTAAGTCTTCGCTTGTTAAATCTGTATCGCTCGTATAACAATTCTTTTCTTTATGTTTATCAAGAATATCTTCAAGTCTTTGCCTGATGCCTATTCCCTTTTCCGGTTCTACCCCGCCGGCTTTTTCCATAACCACATCCGCATACATCATAATTAGGCGGCGGTACGCATCATAGACAAAACGGGGATTGTTTGTTTTGTTGATCAACCCTGGAATCGTTTTAGACGTCAGTCCCACATTAAGGACTGTTTCCATCATCCCGGGCATGGATTGACGCGCGCCGGATCGGATGGAAACGAGAAGTGGGTTTTGTTCATCTCCAAAATGCGTTTCCATAATTGTTTCGATTACAGAAAGCGCCGCTGCTACCTGATCGTCCAGTTCGCCGGGAAAATTGAGATCATGATTATAGTAATAGGTACACACATCTGTTGTTATGGTAAACCCTGGAGGGGCTGGGATTCCTAATAGGTTCATTTCAGCCAGATTTGCACCTTTACCGCCTAATAGATTCTTCATTTCTGCAGAACCATCTGCCGATCCATTTCCAAAATGATAAACGTATTTCATTAAGCCCTTTGTATTGAAAGATAGTTTGTGGTTCCGGGTATGCCTACCGGAACGCCTCCGGTAATTATATATTGTTTCCCCGGTTTGATAATTCTTTTAGAAAGAAGCTCTTCTTCTACTATTCTCGTGATGTCTTCTGTGTTTTTATATTCAATAATCTTAAACGGAGAAATTCCCCAGACGATGGCTAATTGACGGCACGTCTGTTCTATCGGAGTTAGGGCCACTACGCGTCCGTTTGGGCGATACCGCGAAATCATTCGCGCTGTACTTCCGCTGTGAGTCATTGTAACAATACAGTCCACAGCAAGGTCTTGTGCAACTTGGCATGTGGCGTGACTGATTGCATCAGCTGTGTTTTGGAGACCAATAGATTGTCGCACCCTATTAAAATCAATTGTTTTTTCTGTTTCAAGTATTACTTTTTTAAGAACCTTAACCACTGCAACGGGATGGATTCCCATTGCTGTTTCACCCGTTACCATTAATGCATCCGCTCCATCAAAAATAGCATTGGCTATATCGCTCACTTCTGCGCGTGTAGGCACAGGCTCGCTTATCATGGATTCCAGCATTTGTGTGGCGATAATGACCGGTTTACCTTTTTTATTCGCTTGCTTAATTATCCTTTTTTGTGCGAGAGGAACTTGTTCCGGAGGCGTTTCAACTCCCAAGTCTCCCCGGGCGACCATAACCGCATCAAATTTATCTATAACAGCATCGAGATCTTGAAGTGCTTCCCATTTTTCAATTTTTGCTATAATAGGAATATTCGAGTTTCGTTTTTTTAATTCTTTGTCTATTTCAGCTTTGTCATTGGCAGAACGAACAAACGACAGGGCAATCCAATCCACTTTTTCAGTTATGGCCAATTTTAAATCTTTATGGTCTTGATCAGTAAGAGCGGATAACTGAAGCGTAACCCCGGGAAAGTTTACACCTTTCCTTTTTTCAATTTTTCCCCCAATAGCTGTAATACATTGTAAAAGTGTTGGGGAAAGTTTTTTCTCTACTTTTAATTGTATACGCCCATCATTAATTTTTATACTTGCACCTTTTTTGACTTTGGAAAATTTTATTCCATTAGAAACAATAATTGTGTTTTCTGCTTCTGTTTCATCGCTACTTATGAACACTGTATCTTTCTTTTTGATTTCAAATTCCCGGGAAATTTTTCGCACTCGAATTTTGGGTCCGGCCAAATCTGCTATAATGCACGGTCTTTCTCCGTTGGGCGTCTCCAGTCGCTTAATTTTTTTAATAATTTCTTTTTTATCCTTTTGGCTTCCATGGGACATATTTACTCTAAAAGCATTTGTACCTGCTAATACCATTTTTTTCAAGGTAGAGTTTTGTATGCAAGCCGGCCCTACAGTTGCAATAATTTTGGTTCTGTTTTGAATCATAATATTATATTTCTCTTCTGTTAAATTGCCCTGGGAATAACTAATTCACCGAAAAAGGAACAGCTAGTTTAAAGGGTTTTATTCTCGCGTTGAATGAGTTGCCACTGTCCCTTGCCATCTGAAACGTCCCATGCATTACCCCAAATTCTGTTGGTAGGGGGCAAAAACTAGTATATTCAAAAGACTCTCCAGCTTTTAACCTTGGTTGTTTTCCAACCACGCCCGGTCCGCGAATTTCTTCCACGTTTCCGTTAGAATCTGTGATGTGCCAGTAACGACTTATAAGTTGAATTATTTTTTCAGATTCATTTGTTATCGTAATATGATAGGCAAAATAATAAATAGGCTTTGTCGGGTCAGAGCGCTGGGGCAGATATTCAGGCTCAACACGTATTCGTATACCCTTTGAAATTGTGTTGGACATAGTGGATTTCCGTAATGTAATTTATGTGTTAACGGTTATAATTTAGGGCTAATGAGAAACCCGTTAAACAGACTTATTTTAATCTTTTTACTGTTTTCTAGCTTTTGTCTTTTCGCCGGCGAAACGAGCGAAATAACATCTTCTGAAATCATAGATCATATACGATACTTGTCTTCCGATCGTCTTAAAGGGCGGGCTCCGGGCACTCAAGGGTCTAAACGGGCAATGCATTATATAAAAAAAGAATGGCGCAAAGTTGGTGTCGTTCCTGCCGGAGAGAGAGGGTTTCAACAGCCGTTTAGTTTTACAAGCGGGGTGTCTCTGTCCGGATATAACCGCTTTAAGATAGACGGACAACGAACATCCTTCCGCGTTAAACATGATTTTATGCCTCTTGGTTTTTCTGCAGATGGTTCTTTTAACGCAAATGTTGTATTTGCCGGTTATGGTTTTGGTGTAGAAGACAGTGTCTCGTGGAATGATTACTCTGATATTGATGCAACAGATAAATGGGTGCTGATTTTTCGCGGTAGTCCTGATGGTAACAGTCCTCATTCTGCTTTTGCAGACTATGCTCCCCTTCGTAAAAAATATTTATCGGCACGAGATAATAATGCGGCCGGGGTTCTTTTTGTAAATCCTTATCATGATGATGACTTGGAAGATTTCATACCTTTGCGCTTTGGACCTTCTTCCAGCAAAGGAATAATCCCGGCTATCCACATTTCACAGGAGATCGCTCAACAGCTTCTCCCCCAAAATACATTATTGAAAGAATTGCAAGATCAATTAGATAACGATCGTTCGAGTCTTTCTTTTGATTTGGGCGTTAATGTAACTGCAACTGTTAGTTTAAAAATAAAGAAATCTAAAGGTATTAATCTTCTCGGGCTTATTCCTGGGGACGGATCTACAAATGAAATTATTATTATTGGTGCTCATTTGGATCATTTAGGTTTTGGAGGAAAAGGTAGCGGTTCGCTTCGGCCGGACGAAAAGGCAATCCACAATGGGGCAGATGACAATGCATCCGGTGCAGCCGGGTTACTGGAAATAGCTGAAAAGCTTTCTACTAATTCAAAACCGTTGAAAAGGGATGTGCTCTTTATTGCCTTTGATGCTGAAGAAAAAGGGCTTTTGGGTTCAAAATATTTTGTTGATAATCCCACCGTCAATTTAGAAAATGTATCAGCTATGCTTAATATGGATATGATTGGGCGTTTAAAAGATTCATCGCTGACAGTTGGCGGCACGGGAACGTCCCCCCTATTTGAGCCGCTTTTGGATTCACTTCAACAAAATCGTCCTCTAAAAATTTCGTATAGTAAGGAGGGATACGGTCCCAGCGATCATAGCAGTTTTTATATTAAAGATATTCCTGTTCTATTCTTTTTTACCGGCTCTCACGAAGATTATCACAAGCCCACCGACGATTGGGAAAAAATTAATGCAGTTGGAGAACAAAAAATTCTAGAGCTTATTTTTGATATTACAAATCACATCGGCTCTTTGGCAGATAAACCTGTTTTTACAACAGCAGGCCCGAAAGAACAAACTCAAAGCCGGAGGGGGTTTAAAGTAACTTTTGGAATTATACCCTCCTATGCCGGGGGAGGTCCGGGATTAACAATCGATGGCGTTCGGCCTGAAGGCCCTGCCGAGGCTGCGGGAATTATGGGGGGAGACATTATCATTGAGATCGGCGGTAAAGATGTACAGGATATTTATGATTATATGCATCGCCTAGGAGAACTTAAAAAAGGACAGACGGTGGAAGTAAAGGTAAAGCGAGGTGAGGAAACCTTATCCTTTACTGTTAATCTCTAGCTCTACTTTTATTTTTATTTCGTCACGCAAAGCAAGCACTGCCTTCACATAATTATCTGAATGATTATAGGCATACACCGACTTATACACTTTTTCACTGTTTGAATAATCGTTTTTCGGATAACCGTTTTTAAGTAAATAATTCGCAATGCTGGCCATAACGTCCGGCCATTCGTAGGCTTGTCTCACTCCATCTTCATCAAAATCAATGGCGAAATTATTAAAGCTGGACGGAATAAACTGACCGTAGCCGAAGGCCCCTGCATAGGACCCAAATACACTGTGGGGCGGAACGCTGTCTTTATAACAATATGACAAAAATTCCACCATTTCCGTTTTGGCCCATCTGGCGCGTTTAGGCATAACAGCAATCTGTGTATAGAGTGAATTAAAGACTGTGAATTCTTTATGGTGACTTCCATAATTGCTCTCCACGCCTATAATGCTCAAAATCAAAAAGGGGTCTACCCCAAAATAATTAGCAACGGCTTCTAGGTCTTGTCTGGTTTTATTATAAAACTCTTTTCCGCTATTAATCCTTCTTTGTGTTACAAATAACTTTTTGTATTCGTCCCATGTTTTCTTTTCATATGGCCGTGCAAAGCGTTCAGGTATAACCGGATGAATTTCAATGCTCTCATTTGAAAACGTGTTCTGTATAAAAGATTCCGGCAACCCTTTTTCAATGGCTTTTAATTTTATCTCATTATAAACAGGGTCTGCGACTGTTGTTGAAGATGAATCTGTCGCGTAAACATAAATACTTATTAAATATATAATCGTTAACCATTTCATTCATCAACCCATTCACATATAAATATATTTGTGTCGCCTTGTTTAGCTTGATTTCGGTTTGAGGCAAAAACAAAATACTTGCCGTCTGGACTAAACATGGGAAAACCGTCAAAACCATCAAAATGTGTTATACGTTCAAGGTTGTTGCCGTCCACATCAATAGCATAAAGATCAAAATTGCGTTTTTGTGGATCGTTCATATTTGATGAAAAAATAATGCGTTTATCATTTGGATAAAAGAACGGTCCAAAATTTGCAGCTTCATTGTGTGTTAATTGTTTTTTGTTTGTTCCATCAACGTTCATTGTTCTAATCTGAAGCGCCATAGGCCTAATTGCATCAATATCTAACAAATGTTGATAGTCGGCAATTTCTTTTTCCGTTTCAGGGTAATAAGCTCGCCAGACGATTGTTTTTCCGTCGTGACTGAAAAACGGACCACCGTCATAACCAAGCTTATCCGTTAGCTGGGTTTTATTAGATCCATCGGGATTCATTGTCCACACTTCTAAATCGCCGCTGGATTTTGAAGTATACACAATTTTAGATCCATCAAACGCATATGTCGCTTCGGCATCATAACCAAAAGCGTATGTAAGTCTTTCCAGCCCCGTTCCATCTGCATTTGCACGAAACACATCATAATCAGGATACAGTTTCCAAATATAGCCCAAACTATAATCGGGTTTGGGTGGACACTCTTTGCCGCCTAAATGGGTTGATGCATAAACAATTTTTGAATCTTCCGGATATTCAAAGTAACTGCATGTTGTTACTCCATCACCTGTGGAGACTTGATCAATGTTCCCGCTGGCTATATCCATAATAAATATCTGGTCACACAACTCTTTTCCTTCGTGGGCTTGATAAATTAATTTTTTTCCATCGGCGCTGAAATAGGCTTCAGCGTTTTCACCGGAAAAAGTTAACTGTCGCATGTGTTTAAAATGTATTTCACCTTTAACGATAAGTCCATCGTTGGCAGATAAAATATTTATAATGATAATTCCTGTAATTATTTTAAGACTCATTTTCTTTCTTATATTGTTTAACACGTTTATCTCCTTTAACTATGCCGTGAGCTTTTTCAGGTAATATTGCTGCAATTCTACAGATTGTGTTTTCGCCAATTATTTTTATTTTTGTTTCCCTGTCTAAATTTTTTTCAACGCTTGTATCGGGTAGAAATGGTTTCCCTATCCTAACGGTTACTTTGGGTCTAATACCTTTAAACCAGTTTGGCCAAACGTGCAAAAGACCGTGTATGCTTACAGGTAAAATAGGGGTGTTATTTATTGTTGACAAATAAACAATACCTCTTTTTGCTTCACGCAACTTTCTGTCTGTAGAGGTTCCTTCCGGAAAAATACCTAAAATATTTTTTGTTTGCAAAACATGCTTGGCTTTTTTAATCGTCGATGGTGCAAGGCGAGTTCTATTCGTTGGAACAAATCCATACAGCCAAGCCGCCCATCTAAAATACCACGCAATATCCTGATCGCTTGCGGCCAAAAAGGTTATGGGCCGCTGCAGGGCATATACAACAAAAGGTGGGTCAATATAACTGAAATGATTTACTGCAACAATATAAGGACCTTTTTGAGGAATAAAGTGGCGACCTTTTACATTAATCTTCGTTAAAACAGATCCTATAAAAAGTGCAAAATACCCTAATAAATAGCGAATCCATTTTGGGCGAGGTGTATAATTATCCAGTTTTGTTCGTGCGCTCATACGTATTTAAAACGTGTACTATTGGGGATCTAAAATAAAACAGTCGGGGGTCAAAAAGAGACCCCCCTTTTAAGACTGTTTTAATCTATGTTTTAAACCATAGAATTAGAAGGGAAGATCGTCGTCTCCACTTGCATCGCCGGCGTCTGCAGGCGCTGTGCTTTGATTTTCGTTTTTACGACCCAGCATAGTGAACCGGTCACATATAACTTCTGTCGTATAGCGTTTCATTCCATCTTTATCTTCCCATGAACGGGTACGAATACGTCCTTCTACGTATGTTAACTGCCCTTTTTTCATGTACTCATTAGCTGTTTCAGCTGCTTTTCCATAAAGCACAATGCGGTGCCATTCTGTATGATCTTCATACTCACCTTCACTGTTTTTCCATGATTCATTGGTTGCCATGTTGAAGGTTGTTACCGCTACGCCCGATGGCGTGAATCGGCTTTCCGGGTCCGCACCCAGATGTCCAACCAAGACTATTTTGTTTACGCTTCCTTTTTGCATAACCACTCCTTTCGTTTTTTGTTATACTTCAAAGCGATACTCTTAACCCGCGATTTTTTGTCTCGCGCATTATTATTTACTACTGGAATGGATTATATGTCAAGTGTTTTTTTGTAATTAAATGTATATAAAAAAAATAGGGGCCCTTAGGCCCCTATAATTTTGTATTATTTT
>JACNLB010000091.1:0-4757 GCA_014381755.1 Fidelibacterota bacterium
CGTGAATCTAAAAAATGGATTGACTTCGATTTTTTCGGCCATCAATTAGTCACCCATTTAAGTACAAAAAAACGTGTATCTGATATCGTAAATATAGTGGATGGAGATCGAGTACCCGTACCTCATTTTGGTATCATTCTCGAAAAAAAGGATTGGGATACTTTAGCCAAAAAACTTTCAGCTACGAACATTAAATTCATCATTGAACCGCGAACTCGATTCAAAGGCAAAGCAGGGGAACAATCCACTATGTTTATTAAAGATCTCAGTGGTAATGTCTTGGAATTCAAGTCATTTCAAAATGATACAGATATTTTTAAAAGGTAAAAATGAATTATAAAAAAACAACAGTTGATTACAAAAATCTTCCGGAATGGGTTACTTTTTTGCGTAAAAACTTAAATTTGAAAGGCGTCGGAGTTGGATTGATTCATCTTTTGCCGGGAAAAGGATATAGATTTCTCCACCAGCACAAAGAACAGGAAGAGGTCTATTTTATTTTGGAAGGTCAGGGTATTATCCATATTGACGGAGAAGATGTGGCTGTGACCAAAGGAGACATTATTAAAATTGATCCTAAAGGTAATCGTGCTCTTAAAGCAGCTGATGATAGTGATTTAGTTGCTATTTGTATTGGAGGTGTTCCAAAAACAGGATACCCTCAAAATCCAGAATCCAAATCATTAATCGATGATGGCATCCCGGACTATGACAATCCACCTCATTGGTATGCAAATGATAAATATGTTATCAATTACTTAAAGAATTTGAAAGAAAAGCAATCTTTAAAAACTTAAGAAATATAATTATTTATAAAAAAATATCATTTGTTGTAACTCATAGATTGATCATTAATTTCTCGTTCTGAAAT
Source organism: Fidelibacterota bacterium (assembly GCA_014381755.1). GTDB lineage: Bacteria > Fidelibacterota > Marinisomatia > Marinisomatales > TCS55 > UBA2126. Next base: position 872 of record JACNLB010000091.1, read on the forward strand.
TGATGATAATCCATGGCTCAAAGTGATATAATATTACTGCAGGACGTAAAAAATTCTGATAAGGCAGCATTTAAACAGCTGTTCCATCAGTACCACGCATCTTTATTCAGATTTATTGTATACCGTGTACATGATGAAGACTTGGCCGAAGATATTGTACAAGATACATTTTTACGAGTTTGGAACAGTCGGACAAACCTTGACCCCAAAAAATCATTCTTTTCATTGATAGCCAAAATCGGTACCAATTTGTGCTATGATCATTTCAGGTATACGGAAGTACGGATACGTCATAAAGATACGATTCCCAAACCGGAACAATCTCATTATGATGATCCTCAAAAATCACAGGAATTAAATGAGTTGCAAGATGAAATCAATCGTATAGTGAATGAACAATTACCTGAAAAATGCAGGGAAATTTTTGTTTTAAGTAGGATTGAAGGATTGGCCAATAAAGAAATTGCAGCTATTTTAGATTTGTCGAAGAGAACAGTGGAAAATCAATTGTATAGAGCACTTAAGATTTTAAAGAAACATTTAAAGAATTATCTGTGAGTGAGTACTTTGAAAAAAACGTTATATATGCAGAAACACAAACGTATTTAAAAACTAAAAAATTAGAAAATAGAATTAATTGATGAAAAACTTTGAGAATAGACTAGATCGAATGATGCAGCGCATCTGGGAAGATAGTGCCAAAATTCGGTTACCGGAAGTTCCGGATACTAACGATGCCTGGATGCGGATGGAACAACTAATGGATATTCAGGAAAATGAATCCATTCAAAAAACTGTTGTAAAGCCAACGGTGCTAACTTCTTTTATGAGACCTAAACTGATTTGGGCTGTGGCTGCTGCGTTAACATTAACATTTATTTCTCCCATTTTATATAACACGTTTACAACAACATCTATTGTGGTTGAACGCGGGCATTTAAAGACTCTTATATTAGCGGATGGATCAACGATTAAATTAAATGCTGAAAGTACTCTTTCGTATAAACAGGGTTTTGGGGAAATTCACAGAAATGTGACTTTATCTGGTGAAGCTTATTTTGATGTTAAAAAAGGTGAGATCCCCTTTATCGTGCAATTTGGATCAGCAACAGTTGAAGTGCTAGGAACTGAATTTAATATTCATGCCCGGGGGACTGATGTTGATGTTTCAGTTTTGGAGGGAATTGTAAAAGTTTCCGGAACTGAAGAAACGAAAGATGTTGTTTTAACTGCAGGCCAAAAAGTGGATTTTATCAATGGTAACAATCCAGGAAATCTTGAAAAATTTGAACATAAAAAATACCCAGGCTGGATTTATAACAGGCTAATCCTAGATCAAACAAATCTGAAGAGCGTTTGTAAAGAAATTGAGCGTAAATTCAACGTTAAAATTGAATTTGCGAGTGCTGACCTTGGTAACATTACAGTTACAGGAGTCATTGATGCTAATGAATTTAATCCTGTGATGGAAACTCTCGCCACTTTAGCACAACGGTCTTTTAAGTTTGAAAAGGATACTTACATCATCTACTAATGCCTGTCTAGTTAAGATACTTCTAGTCTTTCTTGCACAAAATCCCGTTTTGCCCCAAGAGCAAAACGGGATTTTTTTTGATGTAAATGATCAACCTCTCAATATTGTTCTTGATTCGTTAATTAATCAATATCAACTATCTGTTGTATATCAGGATAGTTATTTGGAAAATGTAAATGTCACCGCTAGATGTTCTGACTGCTTGGAAGACGAAGCAATTGCAAAGCTGTTGGAAAACACTGGATTAGAGTGGATTAAAAAAAATAATCAATTCATTATTTTTTCTGAAAGAGGTTGGAATGATCCCTACAGTTTAACAGGATATATCCTTGATCAGGAAACCGGTGAATTTATACCCCATGCCAATATCAGTGTTATAAACACCTATTCTGGTAGTGTCTCAAATGAGAATGGATTTTATACTATTTCTGGAATCACTTCTGAAAAATGTACCTTGAATGTATCATATATCGGTTATGCATCTGAAAAAGTTCCTATTCGAAAAGGAGAAGACCGAAACACAATCATTCGAATTCATTTGAAACCAATGATTCTTTCCAGTGAAAACATAACTGTTACTGGGAATCAAGTGGATATAATGGAACAGGGTGAACAGATCAGTCAGGTTTCTTATTCCCCTCGCAACGTAGCGATGTTGCCAAATTTAGGTGAAAATGATGTACTGCGTTCCCTTCAACTTTTACCTGGGATTCAAGGTGGAAATACCGGATCGGCAGGATTATATATCCGCGGCGGTACTCCTGACCAAAACCAGATTATCCTTGATGGTATGACCTTATATCAAATGGATCATTTTTTTGGATTTGTAAGTTCAATTAATTCCTTAGCTGTCAAGGATATACAAGTGTATAAAGGTGGTATTCCCGCGCGCTTTGGAGGTCGTGTCAACAGTGTCATAAATATGACCGGTAAAAACGGGGATATGAAAAAGACCAGAGTTTCAGTTTTTACCAATCTATTGAGTAATGGTTTTTCCTTACAGCAACCGTTGTTTAAACGGGGGAGTTTTTTACTGACTCATAGACAAACATTTACAGACAAACTTCACACAGATTTTTATAGAAAAATCCATCGTTTTTTATCAGGTGGAAGCGGATTGAATGTTGGTGAAAGTGTCGTGTTGATTGATTCCACTGCCACGCAGACGTATAGCCCTGAGTTTCAATTTTCTGATTTAAATGCTAAACTGACAGTCATACCCACCAACAAGGATATTATATCATTAAGCTATTATACAAGTACAGATAATTTGTCCGAAAACAGCAGTTTTAATTTTGATGAAACAGGGAATTTCCAATATAAGAAAAAAGATGATACTGAATGGTTAAATGATGGTTTAAGTCTGAAATTCTCCCACCAGTGGAAAAATGCTGCTTATTCTCAGTGGTTGTTGTCTAAATCAACGTATAATAGTAATCATGTTTTGATGACTGAATCAGTTACCATATTGACAGATACAGCAATTGTGTTTAATGATATACGGGATGAACAAAATTTAATTGAAGATCTTACGTTTCATTTTAATCATGATTGGACAATAAAAAATCATAGGTTGGAGAGTGGAATCTGGTATTCTGATTATTCAACCAACTTTGAAGCCAATCAGGAAGTTAATCAGCAAAATACGATTCAAATAATAGATCGGAAAGTTAATGCTCGACTATTAGCATTGTATTTTCAAGATAAATTTGAAATATTTGAGCAAGTTACATTAATAGCAGGATTAAGGTCATCAAATTACTCAATTGATAAGAAATGGGTATTTTTGCCGAGAATATCATTGCGATATGACCTTACACCCAGATCAAATGTTAAATCTGCATGGGGTAGGCATATTCAGTATTTGCACCGTTTCAGTAATGATTTTATTTCAAGCGGCAGCAAATTCGTTTGGTTATTATCAGCTGATTCATTGAAGCCAGTAAATGCTGAACAATTTGTAATTGGCTATCAACAATTTTTTACGAATTATGATTTAAATATAGAATATTATTATAATGAAAAGTCAAACATTGCCAATTTTTCCAGACTGCATCATTATCCAAATTATCTATTTCCGGCAGATGCGTATACCTCCGGTTTACTTATGTTGGGGGAAGAATCGTCTCAAGGATTTGAAATACTCTTAAATAAATCCGGAGGCAAAATCAATGGTTGGTTGAGTTATAATTATGGAATTGCTGAATGGCTATTTGCGGATATAAATGATATGAATCCATATCCAACTAACTATGACCGTACTCATGATTTTAAAATGGTTACCATGACACATTTTGGTTCATGGCAATTCACTTTATCTTGGCTATATTTTTCAGGTCGAGCATTTACAGA
>JACNLB010000091.1:5087-11003 GCA_014381755.1 Fidelibacterota bacterium
TATTTTTAAAAATTAGCCGCTAAAAACTTTTTCCTGCTTCTGATTTACCTATATGTTACATTTATAGACTAATTTTGATAGCTAAATCAATAATTTGAAGATGGTTAAGAATAAAATAATAATCTTAATACTTCTCGCGGGAGTGTATAGTCTTTCTGCAGAGAGTTATAAAATCGGTGATTATGTTGCTGATTTTACAGATTCTCTTTGTACTTCCGATACGGAATGGACCTTGTATGATTATTATGGTGACTTAAATGGGGGAGATAAAAGGGTCATATGGCTGATATTTTTCAATACGTCATCTCGCCGCTGCCAATTAGAAGCGGCATATACCCAATCCCTACAAAATTTATTTGGAAATCAAGGATTGGTTGCTGTGGGAATTGGTTCAGGTTGGAATAATGAATTTGAATGTAAAGACTGGAGCAAGAATTATAGCGTCATGTATCCCATCATTAATGACGATCGCTTAAATATAAGAAGTTTATTTGCTGAAGAAACGGTACCTTACCATGTATTAATTGATCACAATATGCAAATCGTTTATACTGCTAAAGGTACAATTATGCCACCCATGGGTAATGAATTTCTATTAACCTTAAATTCAGCTATTCAAAATATGAATGCCCTCTCTTCAAATGATGAATCGATGTTTCCCGATAATCCCAAATTGAATTCGTGTTTTCCAAACCCATTTAATAATACAACAACAATTTCTTATTCGATCAATAAAGATACGCCTGTAAATATCAATATTTTAGATTTACAGGGAAGAAATATGAATTTGATAAAATCTTATTCTTCTCAAACACCGGGTACATATTCTTTTTCGTGGAATGCAAATCAGTATGCAAGTGGTGTTTATTTTATACAATTAGTTACTAATAATGATATTCAGCATCAAAAAGTTTTATTAATAAAATAACCATTATACTTCTTAATCAATATTCATAAACCACCCTGGAGGTGGTTTTTTTGTGATATTTATCACGAATACAAATTGTAGAAATTCGTATAATCCAGTTGATAATCTGTTTTATACACTTCAGTCAATATTTTATTAATTTCTATATGGATAAAATCGAATGAGTTTTACAAATACACCTCCTCAAATATCTATTCCAATAAAAGGACAAGATGCAACATTCTTGGTTCACCAGATTTATTGTGTGGGTAGGAATTATCGTAAGCATATGGCTGAAATGGGTTATAAAAATACCAAACAAGTGCCCTTCGTGTTGTTTCTAAAACCGCCGGCTGCTGTTGTATTAAATAATCAGGAAGTTTCCATTCCAAAATTCACGGAAAATTTTCAACACGAAGTTGAGTTAGTCATCGTCATTGGTAAGGAGGGGAAAAATATTACTGTAAAAAATGCTTTGGATTTTGTTTACGGGTACTCCGTCGGTATTGATTTAACCTGCAGAGATTTACAAGCAAATGCAAAAATGAAAGGACGTCCGTGGACCCTGGCGAAAAGTTTACAAAATTCTGCGCCTATTTCAGATATCACACGTGTAGAAAATTGCGGACATTTGAGTGAAGGTAAAATTCAATTAAGAGTAAATAACACAAACCGTCAGAAGAGTAATTTAAAGGACATGATTAGAAATGTTGCTGAAATTATTTCTGAAATTTCTGCATATTATACACTTTATCCGGGAGATTTGATTTTTACCGGCACGCCTGAAGGTGTTGGAAAATTAGAAAAAGGCGATAATATTTTTGCAGAAATAGAAGGGTTACAACCTTTAACCATTTCAATTAGTTAGAAGAAGGATGTAAAACTATGAAATCATATCACAAGGAACTTTGGTTCCATATTCCGGAACGAATGGATTTTGTTAATATTACGTCTGATGTGGAGTCTGCTATTAATGAAAGTGGCATTAACAATGGATTGTGTTTGGTCAATGCTATGCATATTACAGCTTCCGTATTCATTAATGATGATGAACCGGGGTTGCACGAAGATTATAAACGCTGGCTGGAGAATCTTGCACCTTTTGACGCCAGTCCGGAAAAATACCATCATAACCGTACGGGCGAGGATAATGGCGATGCTCACCATAAAAGGCAAATTATGGGCAGGGAAGTGGTGATTGCGGTTACTGACGGCCGATTGCATTTTGGTACGTGGGAGCAAATATTTTATGGTGAATTTGACGGCAGAAGAGACAAACGGGTATTGGTTAAAATCATCGGAGAATAAAATGATTTTCAGAAAAGAACTTACATTTTCAACAAATCAGCATGAAGATTTAATTGATATAACCAGAGAGATTAACACCGTCATTTCTGATTCAGATATCCATAATGGTGTGTGCAATATTTATATCCCCCATGCAACCTCTGGTGTTCTTATAAATGAAAATGATGATCCGAATATAATTGAGGATGTTTTGGGCGTTTTACGAAAACTAGCTCCCCGAGGAACATTCCTCCATGATCGTATTGATGGCAATGGTGATGCTCATGTGAAATCCGCTATTATAGGACCAAGTGAATCCATTCCTTTTGAAAACGATCGGCTGATATTGGGTACATGGCAGAGTGTGATGTTATGCGAATTCGACGGCCCGAAACAAAGTCGAAAAGTTATTATTACTTTAATTGATTGAAGAAGATTCTATGACTGATTTTAGTGAATTAAATATCTCCGGTTACTCCGACGTAAGTGAACTGGATATTGAACTTAGTCTAGCATCAGATGAATTCATGAATTTTGATCATTCGGATGTTCAGTATACAGTAGAAAAGTTAACAAATGGGGTTGATGATCTTTGGGATAAAGCAAAAGCTATATTTTATTTTGTAAGGGATGAAATTGTTTATGATTTTGCTCCGACGATTAAAGGTCCGGAAAATTGGAAAGCATCTGTTATTTTGAAAGAAGGAAGAGGATTTTGTCACCAAAAATCCATACTCCAATCTGCTTTATATCGTGCTGTAGGAATACCTTCAGCTTTAACGTATCAGGATGTGATTGATTATCCTTTGCTGGAAACACGATATAAAGAAAGAATACCAGATGGAGTACTACCCTATCATGGGTTAGCCCTTATTTTTATAGATAATACTTGGATTAGACAAGATGCAACATTGGATGCAGGACTATGCAATCGGAGAGGTTATTATTACAATGACGTTGAAAGAGGCAAGGAAATCTTATTACCTGAAAAAACAAAAAGAGGTAAACCTCATTTCAAGATTCAAAAAGAACATGGTTATTTTGAATCATTTGATTCCCGTTTTCGTGATAGTTTATTAGCAAATCTCTCTGTGTGGAATACATGGCGGTCTTTTGTAAAAAAAGAACATTTATCCATGTAGGAGGATTTATAAATTACTTTCTATTATTATATTTTGAACTTATGTAAATTGGTGTTGTCTGAACTTTTTTTAATAACTTTGAATTATACAATATCTGTATTGTTATAGGATTTAAAATCAGCTAATTTTATCTACGATGAGGACCTTTAAAGAAATCACAATCAATTTAGATTCTGAACTGGATGCCCAAGGGAAGATGGCTCTAAAGGAATTGAATTCATTTTTCAACCCCAACGATTTCAATGTTTCCATTGATAAATCTGCATTGACAGTAAATCTGCGATTGCTTGATTTTCAACAATTCTCTCTAATTAAAAATACAGTTGAAGCAGATTGTGGTCAGGAAATTGGTTACATCCTTAATGAAATAGAAAATTCTATCAATGATATTAAAAGTTATGGTATCAAAAATGGGAAACGCTTATATATAGATTATAATAGTGAGCGTAAGGTAAAAAACCGGGTAGCTAAAGAAGGTCGTCGAGGAAAGTACTATTATACCCTTAACAATAAATATATAAATCAAAATAACGAACTGCCTGAACAGTTCAAAAATCAGATAATGTGCGACGACAGCCAAAACGTACTTCAAAAATTACCCAATAATTGCGTTGACCTTGTTTTTACGTCTCCGCCTTATAATTTTGGTCTTGATTACGAGGATAGTGATGATGATCATAATTGGGATGCCTATTTCAAAAAATTATTTCGCATTCTGGATGAATGTATCCGCGTATTAAAATACGGCGGTCGACTTATCATTAATGTTCAACCGCTTTTTTCTGACTATATCCCCAGCCATCATCTCATCAGTAATTATTGTATCAAAAAGAAATTGATATGGAAAGGGGAAGTCCTCTGGGAAAAGAATAATTATAATTGTAAATATACAGCATGGGGAAGTTGGAAAAGTCCCAGCAATCCTTACTTGAAGTATACGTGGGAATTCATCGAAATATTTTGCAAAGGTGAAATGAAGAAAACAGGCGAAAAAGAAAATATCGATATTTCAGCTGATGAATTCAAGGAATGGGTGGTCGCAAAATGGTCTGTGGCTCCTGAACGGAAGATGAAAAAATATGATCACCCGGCCATGTTCCCCGAAAAGTTGGTGGAAAGGGTATTAAAATTATTCAGTTACAAAAATGATTTAATTCTGGATCCTTTCAACGGTGCCGGGACAACGACAGCGGTAGCAAAAAAATTGAACAGGAATTATATCGGCATTGATACGTCAGAAAAATATTGCAAAACGGCTCGATCCCGATTGGAGTAAACTCTAATTGGAGGGTTGATGTTTAAAATAAAAGTTTCAAATAAAATTATAGATTATGCAAAAGGGTTATTGGAGGAGCATAATTTTGGTAAAAGGGGTGTAGCAGATGGGAGTCCGGCTGAACAATTAACCGGAATTATTGGTCAATGTACAATCCAAACTATGTTTCATGTGGAATTGATTACCGGTGATGAAGGGTTTGATCATGGGGAAGATCTGGAATATTCCGGATTATCCATCGATGTGAAAACAATGGGACGCACGACAGATGTAAAGGATTATTATGTGAACAATTTCATAGCCTTACAAAAAAACTACCCAACAGATGTATTTATATTCTGCAGTTATTATATAGAAAAGAAAGAATTAACTGTTTGCGGGTGGCTGGCGAAAAATGAACTGGATGAAAAAGCAAAATTTTTCAAAAAAGGAACAAAACGTTATCGATCTGATAAAACCTGGTTTAAGACAAAAGCGGATTTGTATGAAATTCCGAATAAAAATTTGAATCAGATAAAATCTCCAGATGATTTGAAAAGTCAATTACAAGATTACACTGCAAAATAATGAATTCCATGACTAAATTCTATTAATGAAATTTGTTAAAATAATTAGATCATTTTTAAGTATTTTTTTAGTTTTCTGGGTAACATTAATTACAGGAATTGGGCAAGGACACTGTCATGCAGTTAAAGAAACTGCAGATGGTATTTTTTTGGAATCCTCCAGTACTGGCAACTATCATGGGCCATTAGAGAATTGTGTTTGGTGTTTTTATAAACTGACAACTAAATCAATTAATTTTCAAAATAATGAAAAGTATTATGAAATTTGTTCCTCATTAATTTTTCCGTTTGAAATAAAATCAATCCTTCAATTTTTAAATATAAATTTTACTTCTCGCGCTCCTCCGAGTCTTGTTTAGAATACTGACTTTCTAAATAATACTTTAACTAACGGAGAAAAAATCTAATGAAGAAAATAATTTTACTAATATTATGTACTGCTGTACTTATGGGACAGCATCAGCGTGGTGACTCTAGGCAAATGCCGGCAATAGGCATTTTACAAGGTACCGTTTTGGATTCAAGTAAAAATAATCCTATAGAATATGCTTCTGTATCCATTATTAATGTACGAAATAACAATGTTGTAACCGGTGCAGTAACGGACGCTAAAGGACATTTTTACATATCAGAAATACCTCTTGGCAAATACACCGTTATGATTGAATTCATTGGATATAATAAAGCAATCATTGAGAGCATTAATCTTTTTCCGGGTAAAGGTGGAGGCTCTGAACA
>JACNLB010000129.1 GCA_014381755.1 Fidelibacterota bacterium
GATAATAAATAGCCACAGGGACATAGAGTTTATATACTTTTCTCTGTGAACTCTGTGGCTAAATAAGGAATAAAATGAAAAAACTAACGTGGATAATACAGGGCATAATTATTTTCGCTTTTTTGGGTGCGGGAACTATGAAAATGACTCAACCAATTGAGCAAATAGCCGAACAAATGAATTGGGTAAATTACTTTCAACCGTGGATGATTCGAGCCATTGGATTTGCGCAAGCGTTGGGTGCGATGGGATTAATTCTTCCTATGGTCATAAAGCCCATCCCAAGCCAATTAACAGTATATGCTGGGGCGGGATTATCGCTATTAATGCTTGGAGCAATAGGAACTCATATTGTGATTGGTGAAGCGACGCAGATATTACCGCCAACCATTTTATTTTTATTATCCGGATTTGTCACCTGGAAAAGGAAAGCTGAACTTTTATGAAAACAATCATCATAATGGGTTCCACATCAGACGAACCACACGCAAAAAAAATTACAGATAAATTAGATGAATACGGCATTGGCTGGGAACAGCATGCAGCGTCCGCTCACAAACAACCGTTGAAGGTGTTAGAAATTCTTGAAGCCAACAAAGGTGGAAAAGATATCGTGTATATCACCATCGCTGGCCGGTCCAATGCATTATCCGGATTTGTAGCGGCAAATTGTGAATTCCCAACCATTGGATGTCCGCCCTTTTCCGATAAAGCAGATATGCTTGTTAATGTTCATTCCACATTACAAATGCCAAGCAACACACCGGTGTTGACAATTCTTGATCCAGGGAATTGTGCGTTAGCGGTGAAGCGAATACTAAAAGCGTAGTGGGAAGTGTTCGGGTGTTTAAGTTTTAATGTGTTCAAGTCCCGCTGGACATTCATCCGCCTGGGCGGACTCTGACACACAAATACTACGAACACATGAATACTATGTTTAATAAATAAGGAGAGAAATATGAAAACAAATCATGAAATACCTGACCTATCAAATATCAATGTTCAAATAGCAAATACTTATTCGCATGTTGTGCGGGCTGGAGATGTATTATACATATCTGGGCAAGCGGGCGTCGATTATAATTCGGGTGAGCTTGTTGGAGATGACTTTGAATCCCAAGCACGACAAGCATTCAAAAATCTTTCAACATTACTTGAGAATTGCGATAGCAATATGAGTAAGGTTGTTAAAACAACAGTTTGGCTTTGTGATGCAAATAATTTCGCGAAACTAAATGATCTTTTTGTTGAGTTTTTTCCTAAAAATCCACCCGCGCGATCCACGCCTATTGTAGGTATGCCAATTAAAGGAATACACATTTCCATAGAATGTATAGCGTTGGTATAGAATCATTAACCTGACCGCGGTTTTTAATTAATAAATGAGGAGAGAAATATGAAACCACTAATAAATATTGAGGACATTACTGAATTCAAAGGCCATGAGCATGGTGGATTTAAGGCTCAATACGCAGATGTGGGTGGCAAAATAGGCGCAAATCAATTAGGATATAATATTTCCATAATTCCGCCTGGTAAAAAATCTTGGCCATTCCATAATCATCATGTAAGTGAAGAAATGTTCCTTATTTTAGAAGGGACAGGCATTTTAAGGTATGGGGAAAATAATTATCCATTAAAAAAGAATGATATTATTGCTTGCCCTACTGGAGATCAATCGTCAGCTCATCAAATTATAAACGATAGCGATACTGAATTAAAATATTTAGCCTTGGGCACAAAAAATGATTTTGATATTTGTGAATATCCGGATTCTGGTAAAATATTAACTCGGGGAACTTCTGAAAAAAATTCAGAATTATGGAATATTGCAAAAGGTAAAGAATCATATGATTATTTTGAAGGGGAAGAATAAAGGAAACAAAAATGAAAACAATGACATGCAAACAATTGGGTGGCGCTTGTGATAAAGAATTCACGGCTGAAACGTTTGACGAAATTGCCGAAATGAGCAAAGCGCATGGAATGGAAACATTGCTAATTGGTCGAATTTTATTCACTAACAAAAACAAAAAAGGAGCATAGTATGAGTAATAAAATAATTGAAGAAAATAATTTTTATAGTTTCGTTTATTCAGAAAAAGACACCACTTTAATTTTTAATTGGAAAAACATAATCGAAATTTCAAATAATGATTTCAAAAATTATGTAACGAAATATGCCAATTATTGTCTTGAATACAAACCGAAAATTGCCGCAATTGATGTTAGGGAATTTAAGGCTGATTTAGATTTTAATGTTCAAGAATGGTGGATGGAAGAAATTGTTCCAATCTATAACAAAGCGGGAATTGAAATTTTTGGATATGTTACAGGAGATCCAAAGGCGCCGGGAGTTTCGGATCAAACGCCACCAGGGGTTCTTTTTAAAATGGGATTTTTTAAGGATTTAGATTCTCTTCAAAACTGGAAAAAGGCATAAACCCTAACAGGTCTTTTTAATATAATCTACACCAAACAACAATAAGGAGTTAAAATGAAAACAATGACATGTAAACAATTAGGCGGTGCTTGTGATAAAGAATTCACGGCTGAAGCGTTTGACAAAATTGCCGAAATGAGCAAAGCGCATGGAATGGAAATGTATCAAGCGAGCGATGCAGATCATCTCAAAGCTATGGGTGAAATGCAAGAGTTGATGCAAGACCCAAAAGCAATGGGCGCGTGGTTTGAGAATAAGAGAAAAGAGTTCGATGCTATTACAGAATAATAATAGCCACAGAGCACACAGAGTTTCTTGGAAGCTTAATAAAGGTTTTTCTCTGTGAACTCTGTGGCTAATTCTTTAAGCAAGATTTCACCCCTTGACGGTCGCTATGCAAACAGCATAAAAAACCTGTCCGCCTATTTTTCAGAATCAGCGCTCATGCGTTATCGCCTGAAGGTGGAGATCGAATATCTCATCGCATTGGGAAACGAACGGTCCATCAAAGAACTTCCACCCTTTTCTAAAGATGAACAAACACGTCTGCGAAAAATACATGAAAACTTCAATTTGACTTCTGCGCAAAAGGTTAAAGAAATTGAAGCCACTACGAATCATGATGTAAAAGCAATCGAATATTACATTCAAGGAAAAGTGAAAAAAGCCCTTCATCCATGGATTCACTTTTCGCTCACATCGGAAGATGTGAATAATTTATCTTATTCGCTCATGTGGCAAGATGGATTGAAGCAGGTTTACCTGCAATCGCTTCAATCGCTGAATAAAGAATTAAAAAAATTAGCTCGGAAATATAAGAATTCATCTATGCTTGCTTTGACCCACGGTCAGCCTGCAACGCCTACCACGCTCGGAAAAGAATTGGCTGTTTTCTGCGCAAGATTAGATAGACAAATTTCTCAAATAAAATCTCACACATTATTGGGAAAGTTTGGCGGCGCAACGGGAACTTGGTCAGCGCACCTGGTGGCTTATCCAAAAGTGAATTGGTTAAAATTCGCCGATCGATTTATCAAAAAACTTGGACTTGAACCAAACTTAATCACGACCCAAATCGAGCCCCACGATTCTTTAGCAGAAAGTTTTCACCAAGTGGTGCGAGTGAATTCAATCTTAACGGATTTATGTCGAGATATGTGGTCTTATATTAGCCGTGGAATTCTTGGACAAAAGAAAGTGGCCGGTGAAGTGGGTTCATCCACGATGCCCCATAAGATTAATCCGATTCAATTCGAAAATGCGGAAGGCAATATGGGAATCGCCAGTGCGCTTTTGAATCATTTGGCAACCAAACTTCCCATTTCGCGGATGCAAAGAGACTTAACCGATTCCACCACATTGCGAAACCAAGGTGTGGCGTTAGGCCATTCCTATTTGGCCGTGCAAAATATTTCAAAAGGATTAAGTCGGATCACCATTAACAAAATTCAAATGGCGAATGAGTTAGATAATCACTGGGAAGTGCTGGCAGAAGCGGTGCAAACCATCCTGCGAAAAAATGGGAAACAAGATGCTTACGAACAACTCAAAGTATTAACTCGGGGACAATCTATCAACGCTGAATCCATGGCGGAATTTGTGGCGGGTTTGAACATTTCGGACGAAGACAAACAAACACTCATGAGTCTCACACCTGAATCATATACTGGGCTTTCATCAAAACTGGTGGGCTTATTATGACACAGAGTTCACAGAGAGCCACAGAGAAAAAAATTAATAAAAATATTGAGATAAATAAGCTCACAGAAGAAATTATTGGTGCTGCAATTGAAGTCCACAGAATACTTGGTCCCGGATTACTTGAATCTGCCTATCAAGAAGCATTGGTTTATGAATTGCGATTGCGGGGATTTTTTGTGGAAGAAGAAGTTGTTTTAAGAATTCCGTATAAAACGATAACACTAAAAAAAGCCTTTCGAGCTGATGTTATTGTGGAAAAAAGAGTGCTCGTTGAGATTAAAGCACAAGAAGACCGCCATGATATCTTTAAGGCTCAAACATTAAATAACACACGACTTTCTAAACTTAAAGTTGGATTACTCATTAACTTTCATCATAAAAAACTTGTCAATGGACTTAAACGATTCATATTCTAAATATCAAACTCTGTGTTTCTCTGCGTTCTCTGTGTCACCTAAAATACTCAAACCATTGAAAAAACTCTCATGTGTGGTATAGCCGGAATTTATTCTCATAAACCTGTCGCGGCGGAACTCTACGACAGTATCATTCATTTGCAACATCGCGGGCAGGATGCTGCGGGGATTATGACTTATGATGACCGCATGCATAAAGAAAAAGGGGTGGGTCTCGCCAAGGAAGTCTTTAACAAATCCAACATGAAATTACTCACGGGCAATATTGGCATTTCTCATAATCGATATCCAACGCATGGCGGATTTTCTCATGGCGAAGTGCAGCCATTCTGGACATCCGTTCCTTATGGCATCGCTCTGGCACATAATGGAAACCTTACTAATTATGCAGAGTTAGCTGAAGGAATAAAAACCAAGGATTCCCGATACTTAAACACGAATAGCGATACAGAGGTATTGCTTCATTTTTTTGCGGACTTACTTCACACCAGCAATCCGCCTGAAGATAGCGAAGAATTTTTCTATCTCTTATGTAATGCGGTTACCAAAATTTTTAAACGAGTGAAGGGCGCTTATTCCGTTACCAGTCTTGTCATTGGAAAAGGGCTGGTGGTTTTTCGCGATCCACAGGGAATTCGTCCATTGGTAAAAGGTGAACGATCCAATGGGAACGGCGGCAAAGATTATATTTTTGCATCTGAAAATACCATGTTTTATTCCATGGGGTTTGAACCGAAAGGAACGGTCCTTCCTGGCGAACTAATTTATGTGGACGAAGATGGGAAAGTGTTCAGCAAGCGTTTGGTTAAAAAATCTTTTAATCCCTGTATTTTTGAATATGTGTATTTCGCCCGCCCAGATGCCACACTGAACGATGTAAGCGTCTATCGATCTCGATTGCGGATGGGACAAAATTTGGCAGACGCATGGAAGAAACAATATCCGGATATTGTTCCAGATATTGTGATTCCTGCGCCAAGCACTGCAAACACATCTGCCCTTTCGTTTGCTCATGAGTTGGGCGTGCGATATTCGGAAGGCCTGTATAAAAATCCCTTCATTGGTCGCACCTTTATTATGCCGGGACAAGCGGAGCGGAAAAAATCTGTGAAATATAAACTGGTTCCACAAGAGACTGAAATCCGTGATAAAAAAGTTATGATCATGGATGACAGTATTGTCCGGGGAAATACGAGTCGTGAAATTGTGCGAATGTTAAAAGACTTCGGCGCAAAGGAAGTCTATTTTGCCGTAGCGTGCCCGCCAGTGAAATCGCCTTGTTTTTATGGTGTCGATATGCCGACTAAAAGCGAACTCATCGCTGGGAATATGAATGAAAAAGAGATTGAGAAATATTTAGAAGTGGATGCGCTTCTTTATCAAAAAATTGATGATTTGGTAGAAGCGGTTACGCGAAAAGGAGACCACCATATTGATACGCCCTGTATGGCTTGCTTGGATGGGAATTATGTGGCCAATGATATTGACGAAGCCAAAATTAACGAAATGAAAACCATGCGAGTTAATGATCGGAATGGTAAGTAGCCATACAGAGATATAATGAATAAAGGGAAAAATAAATCAGTTGGGCTTGGGCTTGTATTTGGAGCTTCGTTTGGTGTTACCGTTGGTGCGATCGTTGGCGCCATAACTGGGAATGTTCCCTTTTGGGTGAGTATTGGCGTTGCGCTTGGCCCAGCAATTGGAATGACGATTGCGATGATTGTAAAAAATGCAAAATAATATATTTTTAATCTCTGTGTCTCTCTGTGATCTCTGTGTCCAAAACAAATGAAAAATAATATATTAGTTATTGGTTCCGGCGCACGAGAACATGCCATTGTCCGCGCATTAGACCGCTCGTCCCAAGAAAAAGAAATTTATTGTCTCGCTTCTAATATGAATCCCGGTATTGCAGAACTCTGCGATGAAATATTAATAGGCAATTTCAACGACCCAGAATTTGTGGTGAGTTATGCCAAAGAAGTTGGAGCAACACTTGCTATCATTGGACCGGAAAACCCATTGGCGAATGGTGTTGCAGATGCATTGTTGAATACAAATGTGAAAGTCGTGGGACCCAAAAAAGATTTAGCACAATTGGAAACATCCAAAGCATTCACGCGAGATTTATTGAATGAATATAAAATTCCCGGCGGACCGAAATATCAGAACTTTAATTCCATGAATGGTGTGGCGGATTTCTTAAATATATTGGGTGAAAATTATGTAGTAAAGTATGATGGCCTCGCTGGTGGCAAAGGCGTAAAAGTATCGGGAGATCATTTGCATTCCCATGATGAAGCTTTGGCTTATTGCCAAGAATTGGTAAACAATGATGGTGAATTTGTGATTGAAGAAAAATTCATAGGTGAAGAATTTTCACTCATGAGCTTTTGTGATGGAGAAACGCTGAAACACATGCCTGCCGTTCAAGATCATAAACGAGCTTACGAAGGAGATTCGGGACCAAATACCGGTGGCATGGGAACCTATTCTGATGCAAATCATTCACTCCCATTTTTGACGGACGATGATATTGCTCAAGCACACGATATCAATCTTCAAACCGCCAAGGCGGTAAAAGATAAATTCGGAGTTGGGTATAAAGGCATTCTTTATGGCGGATTTATGGCAACGGCAAATGGCGTGAAACTTATTGAATACAATGCTCGATTTGGTGATCCGGAAGCCATGAATGTTTTATCTTTACTCGAATCAGACTTTATTGATATTTGCAATGGAATCTCTAATGGCGCATTGGATAAAATTGATGTGCGATTCTCCAATAAAGCCACCGTTTGCAAATATGCCGTGCCGGAAGGTTACCCGGATAATCCTGTAAAAGACAAACCGATTGACGTTTCCAAAATCGAAAATCCCGATGGATTATTTTATGCATCTGTTGATTTTAAAGGTACAAGTTTGGTGGAAGCTGGAAGCCGCACAGTTGCTGTTGTTGGAATAGCCGATTCAATTTCAGACGCGGAAAAAATCGCAGAAAAAGACGTGTCGTCTATAACTGGACCGCTCTTCCATCGGAAAGATATTGGAACGGATAAAGTGATTCAGAAGCGTATTAATCATATGAGAGAAATAAAGTGCTAAAGTGTTTATGTCTTCGGGTGTTCGCTGTTCATTTTTCTTTAACACATTAACACGCTAAAACATGAATACACTAAAATTAGGAATTTTAGGTTCCACCAACGGAACCGACTTACAAGCAATATTAGATGCCATTTCTTCCGGCGAATTAGATGCTAAAATTTCTGTGGTTCTATCCAATCGTAAAAATGCTTATATATTAGAACGCGCAGAAAATCACAATGTGTCGGCTGTGTTTGTCTCTCATAAGGATAAATCGCGAGAAACATTTGACGATGAAATGACGACGGTTTTAAAAAATCACAATGTTGATCTGGTATTGCTTATTGGTTTTATGCGAATTTTGTCTACGAAATTTTGCCAAGAATGGCGTGATAAGTTGTTAAATGTTCATCCATCTCTTTTGCCAAAATATGCCGGCGGAATGGATACGAATGTTCATGAAGAAGTAATAAAGAACGGTGAAACAGAAACAGGGTGCACCATCCATTTTGTTACAGATGAAGTAGACGGCGGGCCGATTTTAGTTCAGAAAAAATGTAATATTGATTCAAACGAAACAGTAGATACATTAAAAACAAAAGTGCAACAATTAGAAGGTGAAGCCTTTATTGAGGCAATAAAATTTATTCAAAGTCCGAAAGTGTTGGGGTGTTAAAGTGTTCGTAACATATTCTTCATTAACACATGAACACTTTTAATACTCAAACACCCTAACATTTGAAAACTTAAACATATGATTGATAATCCAAACTTAAATCAAAATCCAATCAAAATTAATCGAGCCCTTATTTCTGTCTTTGACAAAACAGGTGTGGTGGAATTTGCTCAATCTTTAATCGAACTCGGTGTAAAAATTCTATCAACCGGTGGAACGGCCAAAGCATTGCGAGATGCAAATATTTCTGTAACCGATGTGAGCGATTATACAAAATTTCCCGAAATCATGGATGGTCGTGTGAAGACGATTAATCCGCTCATAGAAGGTGGTATTCTCGGACTTCGAGATAAACATGCTGATGATGCAAACGCCAATAACGTACAATGGATTGACCTTGTGGTATGTAATCTGTATCCCTTTTCAGAAACCATTTCTCGGGAAGGTTGCAATTTGGCGCTGGCGCTGGAAAATGTAGATATCGGCGGCCCCACCATGATTCGCTCCGCAGCAAAAAATGTGGGCTGGGTATGCGCGGTAGTGGATCCAGCAGACTATTCCATCATCACCGAAGAATTGCAATCTGAAGAAATTTCATTTGAAACTCGGCGAAAACTTTCTGCTAAAGCATTCGGACATACCGCACAATACGATACCATTATTCATAATTTTTTAAAGGATGAAAAACTATCGGACGACCTTTCGCTAACATTTGAAAAACATTCTGAAATGCGTTATGGTGAAAATCCCCACCAGTCCGCTGCTTCCTATAAAATCCCCGGAAATAACGAAGCCAATATTTTGAATGCCACCGTCCATCAAGGGAAAAAATTATCTTACAATAATATTATGGATGCGGACGGCGCCTTGGCTTGCGTTAGAGAATTTGATAAACCAGCTTGCGTGGTAGTAAAACATTCAAATCCTTGCGGTGTAGCTATTGGAGATGATTTACTCGATGTGTACACTCGCGCGTTCAATGCCGATTCTCTTTCTGCATTTGGTGGAATAATTGCGTTTAACAGAACCTGCACAAAAGAAGTTGCCGAAGAAATTAGCAAGGTCTTTGTAGAAATTGTTTTGGCGCCAAATTTTGAGCCTGAAGCATTAGAAGTTTTTAAAAAGAAAAGAAATCTACGTGTATTGGAAATTGGTGAATTTGGAAAACGCCAATCCAAATTAGAAGTCAGAAATATAAATGGCGGCCTTCTCGTCCAAGATAACGACACTAACACCTTAACACATGAACACCTAAACACTGTGACGAAGGTATTTCCTTCGGAACAAGATATCGAAACAGCTCTATTTACATGGAAAGTTTTACGTCATGCAAAATCCAACGGTATCCTAATTGCCAAAAACAATACCACGGTTGGCTTGGGGGCGGGACAAGTGAGTCGCGTAGATGCAGTTCACATGGCATTACGAAAAGGCGGTGAAAATGTGAAGGGCGGCGTGTTGGCATCAGATGCTTTTTTCCCTTTTCGAGACAGCATTGACGCCATTAAAGATTCGGGAATTAAAGTGGTGATTCAGCCTGGCGGTTCTATTCGCGACCAAGAAATAATTGATGCCTGCGATGAATTTGGCATAGCCATGGTCTTTACTGGGACTCGTTGTTTTAAACATTAATAATATTTAAAGTGTGCGTTTTCACGTTAACACCCTTGCCCCTGAACACTTGAACACTTATTTAATCTAGTTGTTTATAACTGCCGCCACCTGTATATTTTTACTAACCTAGCCAAAAGAGGGTTTACAAAATGATAAAACACATACTTATGTTTTTAGTTATTGGGCTTGTCTGGGGGCAAGCTGATTTAGATAAATTAGTTTTGAAAGATGGTACTGAATATGTTGGCGAATATTCAAAAACCGAAGGAAAGATAGTCTTTTTTAAACCACAGGAAGCATTCGGCTTTCAACCTATTTCTGTAAAACGAATCCGAAGATTAGAGCTAAAAGATGGTCAAATTCTCCTTGGTGGTAGCGGTTTCCTATTCAATCCAAGCACAAAAGAAAAAGCAATATATGATGCAAAGTCCAAAAACTTGGTTAAGTGGGCTCTTTATGGACCATTAAGTGGTCTTACTTTTGGGGGTTGTGTGTTATTATACCGATTGTATGATGAAAGCGAATGGTGGGGGGACAGCTCTATATTTTTAGGGGGTTCTTCAGTGGCCAGTTTGACAATACCCCATTTTGTTTTAAACAAAGAAGAAAAATTTACTTATCCTACATCATTGACAAATGAGGATGATAAATTATACTACAAGCAAGTTTATTCTAATAAACTTAAGCAAAGAAAGATTAAATATATTGTAGGTTCTACTGTTGTTACTGGAGCAGTCGCCTTTTCAGTGTGGATGTATTCATTCAATAAAACTTTTTCGATGGGTGGTGGTGGTGATTATAATGGTCATACGCCGTGGTGATTGGGGCCTGTATTAGAATCTCAAATAAAGGCCTAAACAGAGCATCGCATTCGTGTTTTTTTGTTTGTGGGGTGGATGGTAAAGCCAATACATAGACACACTCGGGTCTATCCGTGATCAAGAAATAATCGATGCTTGTGATGAATATGGCATTGCCATGA
>JACNLB010000134.1 GCA_014381755.1 Fidelibacterota bacterium
GTGAGAGGAGAGTTGGAGCCGTGAAATAAGATTAATGAGAACTAAATAATAGCTCCCTGGATTCAAGTAGTAAGTGCCTGCCTGATCGGCCCGCCTGCCAGAGTTAAGTGGCGGACAGGCAGACAAGCGACATTTTGCGCATTAACGATAGAATCCCTTCCCCATCCTGCTCCCGAAGCATGAGGAGGACGGGCAGGAAGCGATTCTACTTCTCCCCCGTTCTAACAAATATCGGTTTTACATGTCAGCCAAGAAATTGCTGAAGCTGGTGGAGATTGTGGATTTAAAGGAGCAGGAAAGGGTGTTTCAGAAGAATTGGGCAATGAAATAAAAAAGGGACAGTAAAACTGCCCTTTTCATTTTGATTGTTATTGGAAGTATTTCAACAATACCATTTTCTTTACTTGATGAAAGCTGTGCCTTGAGCTTGTCGATGGACTCCATACTTATTTTCGAAACTTGTCCGCCTTTGGCGGATTGTCAACCCCGTGGAATAACCCCTGCGGTGTTCCACCTTCGGTGTATTACACGGGGGCAACAAAACTAATCCCTAAGACAACGAACAGAGAACCCATCTTGCTTATTGAAGCTAGTGCGGCTCACTTCTGAATAATTGTAATACAGTAGCCGGCTCCATGCGTAGCTACTACTGCTCTCCGTAGAAGACCAGAAGTAACCGGCGTTACCCATACCGTCGCAATCACCATAGAAGCCGTTACGGTAACCACCAGGAATGGCCGTAAAGCCGCTTGTGCCAAATTCAGCGTTGTTTTCTAAATCGCCATCATTCCATAAATCAGCATTTCCTGCCAGTTTACTTCCCTCATTTGTTCCACGGTAATCTGTGTCATCTGCTTCGCTTTGGCTCACGCCAAGGTGCATTTCTAATTGCTTAATCTCATCGTCTGTCGGTACATGCCAGCCTTCAGGAGCGATGTTTCGACTGTCATCCACTGCATACTCATTGTACAGATAGCCGTAGGTGTCGGCGTTGCTTTCATCGTCATTATAAACGGCATACGCACCGGTTGAAAGATTTCTCCATTCAAAATTGTTGTGTCCTGTGGGTATTTCCGTGCCGTCTCTGTAATGGGTAACTTTCAAGTTTTCCGCCATCCAGACTTGGTTTCCGATACGAACCGTCTTGTAGCTATTACCATCAATATCGATACATTTTATCATTTCAACTCGTTGACTGTCAGTCAATTTCTGCTCTAATCTGATTATACCTTTTTTTGGACTTCGCCAGCAAAAACCATTTGTAATCTTCCTTTTTATCCTCTTCCACACCTTCGCCATTGGCATAATCAACCCTAAGAACTGCGCCATGGCATGTCCATCCGCTTTACGCCACCATTTCATCGCTTCCTTAATATCCTCTTCCACACCTTCGCCTTTGGCATACATCACCCCTAAATTGGACTGCGCCTCGGCATGTCCCTGATCCGCCGCTTTACGCCACCATTTCACCGCTTCCTTTTTATCCTCTTCCACACCTTCGCCATTGGCATACATCACCCCTAAATTGGACTGCGCCTCGGCATGTCCCTGATCCGCTGCTTTACGGTACCACTTCACCGCCTCCTTTTTATCCTCTTTCACGCCTTTGCCTTTTTCATACATCAACCCTAAATTGGACTGCGCCCTGACATCGCCCTGATCCGCCGCTTTACGGTACCACTTTACCGCTTCCTTTTTATCCTCTTTCACACCTTCGCTATTGTCATACATCAACCCTAAATTAAACTGCGCCTTAGCATCTCCCTGATCCGCCGCTTTACGCCACCATTTCACCGCTTCCTTATTATCCTCTTCCACGCCTTTGTCAAATTTATATATCAACCCTAAATTGAACTGCGCATCAGCATGTCCCTGATTCGCCGCTTTACGGTACCACTTCACCGCTTCCTTATTATCCTCTTCCACACCTTCGCCATTGGCATACATCCTCCCTAAATAGAACTGCGCCTCGGCATGTCCCTGATTCGCCGCTTTACGCCACCATTTCACCGCTTCCTTATTATCCTCTTTCACGCCTTTGCCAAATTTATACATCCCCCCTAAATAGAACTGCGCATCAGCATCTCCCTGATCCGCCGCTTTACGCCACCATTTCACTACTTCCTTTTTATCCTCTTTCACGCCTTTGCCTTTTTCATACATCAACCCTAAATAGAGCTGCGCATCAGCATCTCCCTGATCCGCCGCTTTACGCAACCATTTCACCACTTCATTATTAACCTCTTCTACGCTTTCGCCATTCTCATATAGTTCTTTTAATTGCTTCATATTTATCTCCTGTGTTTAATATTGAATTTTTTAATTTAATTCACATTAAAATATACAGGACAATTGTCCCGTTATCTGAACTCACGCATCCTTACCTCACCATCGATCCAGTCTTTTGGTTTCGATTTTTCTCCAGTTTCAAATGCCTCGCGGGTTTTCCATTCCCGTGCCAAACTCTGCTCATCAGCCCGTTAACTGTCGGTCAAGCAATCTCCTATTATTCTATTTTTGCGATTTTGTGAAAAGTTCTTTAAACCGTAATGAAAGGTAGGTTTCGTTATGATTTTTGTACATTCAGTAACTTTCTATACTTTTCATTCCAAGATTCGGTGTTAGTATGAATAATAAACCCATCAAATCCCAGGGCTTTTTGAATATCTTTATTTGTTCTAATATCCATTCTTTTTGTTTCTTCCAATCGAGAAAATAACTGTTTTGGTTCCAATACATCAGAAAACACATAGGTGGCTAATGTTCTATTGGGAACCTCCCATACAAATTTGTATGCAGTTCTACCTTCATTAGGCACCTTAAAAACAAATGACAGGTTATCAACGAATGTCTCAATTGCATTGGTTTCTAATATGTGGAAAACTTCCTCGTCGTAACCCGGATGAAAGAACATTGCACTTAGGTCTTTGCTGGATACAGTTCTTCCTGTTTTCTTAAATTTCTTTTTTAAATCTGAAAAACTGACAAATTCTTTGAGTTGTTTTAGTTCTTTTAAAAGTTTTTCATATTCTTCATCCATTTTTTGTTTTTCAATTGCTTGAGCGATTTTAGAATTATCTACATTAGAAAAATCCCATACTGATTCCCCGGTTTGAATCCATTCAATATTTTCAACCCATTTATTGCCTTCTTTATGGACTTTTCCAATTTTCCTTTGGATAGCACTTATTGAAACAGTCATATCTTCATATAATTTTTTAAAATTGTTATGTGTGGGAGTGAACTTAAATGGGACTATGTCAGATGAGCAGTGGAATACACCTTTGGGAGTTGTAACCGATAATGAATCAATATGGAAGAGGACATTCGATAGTTTTACTTCTTCTTTTACAGTTTTAATTTCAGGTTGAAAATCATCTATTCTATTAACTTCAATTATGTCGCCCAATAATGAAAACTCACCTTCTATAACTCCGTATCCTTGATATACGCCAAGTCTCTCTGGATTTAGACCAACTTTATCTAAATATATTAGAGCAGGTTTTCTTTTTTTATCCCCATCATCACTTGTTAAAATACAATTTGGTAAATAAACATACTCACCCATCTCATCTTCTTTTAATCGAGAAACATAGTGAATTTGAAGTTTACCGGATACTTTAGGAGTTGGAGCTTGTTCTATAATAAATAATTTAGGATTTCTAGCTGGATTTATCCATTCTCTATTTGGGTAACCATAAAATTCGACAATGTTATTGACAAGTAATTTTGAAGAATATCTCCTGTAAAATCTTGACTTTTTACCGTCAGTAAATGTTACTATCAGACTACTTTTTGACGATGCAACTGATGCAATCTTTTTATTGAACAGTTTTGGTTTTCTTGATTTTCCAATAGCACTTTTTACTAATCCAAATATACTCATTTTCGCTCCTGCTAATGTGTGAAATTACAAACATTTATTAATACAATAATTTCTGCTGGCTCTCTAATGTGGAATTATATGTATCCATAGTCATTAATGATAAAGATGGTGACCTCATTCTTTTTGAATTAAAATCCATCGGTCTCATACTCATTCTACATGAAATAAGTTTTATGATTTTCTTAGCCATACCAATTCTGTTTCGTTTCAGCATTCAACCAAATTGCTGATGATAACAGATCCGTTCCAAGTTTTGTTAACATATTTAGCATTGGAATTTTATCTCCTTGGGACACCACCGAATAAATAGGATTCATCGATTTTTCTAACACACGAAATGTTTTAATATCTCCTAGTGTTGATGATGCGTTGAGAGCAAACCCTGTTGCTGCAATTCCAACATCTGCAATAATTGGACCCGAATCAGGTGACCATTTGCCATCATATTCAGGTAAATACTCACGAAATCCAGTTTTCCCCATTACTTTTGTCATCATGTGTTGCTTATACAACTCCCATTGATGTTTGGCTTTTTCGGGTGCAAATTTTCCCATATAATGACACAAATACGAAATGGAACATCCACGAGGTTGATTGGAGTAATTTCTCGTTTTCAATACTTCGGTTTTAAATAATCCCGTCTTTTGATGTATCTCATTATTATCCATGTAATTCAACCATTTCTGAATTAAATCAGAACTAATATCTGTGCCATTATTTTGGTCATAAAGCCACAATGAATACAAAATGGCGGATTGATCTGCAGGCCATTTCATTTTAACATGAGGGAGTAAATCTGCATGATAGTTTGAATATGACATGGAGTTCTTTAACAAATGGAAACTGACTCGTTTATTCAATTGATGATATTTTTCATTATCAACAATTCTTGCATATGCACCTAAGCAAATATTTAAATGTTCTAAATAATAACCAAATTTTCCAAGATTATTTACAGATTCAATATTTTTGTGATAAGGATTTACTTTGGGGTGTATAGCACGAAATACAATTTCTTCTAAAAGTAATTGATACTCTTGTATGTTTCTGGGATTCCCAATTGCTAAATTTGCTATTGCTTCTGCCATATTAGATAATGCCGCAATATCATGCCCCCACCCTTTTTTGATAAACTGCATAATGAACAAATCTTCACCAGTAAATCCATTGAAATTGGGTTTTAACAGAAAGTCTTTAATCTTGTTGTAACGTTTCAATTGAGATTTGTTTTCTTTTTTGTTGGATTCAAAATTCAAATTAAATCCTTTTTCAAAAATATCCTTTAGTATCTGTTGATTAAACACGGACTCCCTCTAACTGTACAATTTTCCCTGATTGTCTCACTTTGTTTGGTAATAATTTATGTTTAGTAAGTCGCTGTAAAACTTTTGGGAATAATGTAATATGTTCGATTTCAAGTGCTTTAAGTAAACCAGGATGGATTTTTTGCAATCTGGTTTTTACGGTTTCAATCCCTTTTTCATCACTAAAAGAAGCCATCAGACATACATTGACTGATACCTTTGCATTCACCAAATTTTCGATTCCTTTGTATTGCAATTTATAACTCTCTGGATTGGCTCCTGTCAAAATTGAATATTCTTCTTCATTTGCTCCTTTTACCGACAAGCGAACATGTAGGTTGTTGAATCGAGATAACTCTGTTGCGAAGTCTTTATCATGACCAATCGTGATTCCATTGGTTTCTAAAACGAACACCAAATCAGACTGATCTACTAACTCTAATAACTCCAAAAGATGTTGTCTCCCAAGCGTTCCTTCGGAAGCAGATGCAGATATGAGTTTGTGTCCATGTTTTATTGCACCTTTTTGAAGCGCATTAAAAACCTCTTTAGGAGTGTAGAATTTCCCGGTAGTTTGTGGTTTACGAACGGGTGTATCGCTAAAACAAAATTTGCATCGTAGATTGCACCCCACTTCAGTTGCGGATGTAATGCCGCCATAGAACCGAAGTGGGCGTGCAAGTCTAGCGTATTTTCTACGATTGCCCTCCACAACAACTTTTTCCGTTGCTTTCGTTAATTGGATTGGATCAAAACCTTTCATAAAATGTTAGTTCTTACCTCGATTTTGATATAAAAAGGAATTGGCAAGTGAAGTAATCATCTTCGTTGCACCAGGAATTACTTCCCCCATAAATGTCATTCCACCGTTTTTCTCGGCATGTTTCCATTCAATATCAAGTAAATCCTCTAAAAATGAAAATGGTGTAAATCCTTTTTCACCTTCAACTGTTGCACGATGCAATCGTTTCAATGCCTTCGATTTATCATTGTAACCCAATCTGGATTTTTCAACAGAATCTGATAACATCTCAATTGTTTCATCATATGCTTCTGTGTCAATTGGATGAGGTAATCCATCTTTACCACCCAATGCAAATGAGAAACGTGCCGGATCATCAAATCGAGATGAATCACCATGAATCACTTCACTGGTAAGTGCGAGTGCCTTCAATGTTCTTGGACCTACACCTTTAAGCATTAATAAATCTTCAAAATTATCAACACCATTGTTGTAAGCCATATTCAACGTTGCACCCAATCGAGTCATATTAATGTCCTGCTCACGCACATCGTGGCGGTTCGGCATTTTAATATGCTTTGATGCATCCAATACTTCTTTGGGATTTTCGTTCACAAGATTCACAATATTTTGACGAGCCAAAAATGCTCGCTTATCTGCAAGATTTAACACTTTTTGGTTTTGCACACCTACAATTCCAGTATGAGGATCATCTACAAATGAACGAACCGTTGGAGAATGCCAGTGATATCGTCTTGCTCGACGATTCGATGTATTCATTCCCTGTGATATAGATGTCCATTCACCATCATCAGTCAGAATAAAATACTGTTGATACAGATTGTAACCATCCTGAATTGCATTGTTATCTACCTTTCGTGTTAATTGACACGCTTTTACGAGTTCATTCCCATTCAATCCGTGTTTATGCGAAACTCTCTTTACTTGATTTGGTGCTTGCCAGCTATATTTCCCCTTTCCACCAAGAATGTAAATTCCCATATCGTTTGCACGAGGATTTATTTTACCTTTGAGCGAACCCAATACAACGGCTGTAACTCCAGAGGAATTCCACTGCATTCCCATCACTGCACCAAATGCTTGAAACCAATTTGGGTCTGAAAGACGAGTAAGAACTTCTGATTTTCCATAATTTTGAACAATGGATTCTATGATTGTCGATCCCATACTTCCCATTCGTTCTGTGAGCCACCGTGGCATTTTACCAAAATGAAGTGGCATTCCGATCATTCCTGAGTTTATCATAATGATTTCCTTTCTTTGTTTGTTGTTTTGTTTTTCTGATATTGGATATTGCGAACAAGCCCCAATCCAATTAGTCTGTTGAGTAATGCCATTTTGGAGACATTCTCAAATTGTCCTATTCTCATAATATGGTTCACTAGTCGGTATGCTTTGCTATGTGGTGATTTTGGAAAAAAAATATCATAAATACTTTTTTGTTTTACATTAAGGGGCTTCCTTCGAACTTGGAAAAATGCTTTTTTCACCGCTTGAGAAGGCATTAGTAAATATGATGCAAATTTATCTGCTTGCCATTCTTCAGGTGCCTTCTGAAATCCACCTATACCTGCATCTTTACGACATAGTATTTTCTGCTCATTTTCTATAACAGGCACATGAAGTATGATGTGTCCAATCTCATGAGCCGCTGTAAAATTCATACGACCTTCTTGTTCACTTAAATTCTCATTAATCTCTACTGTTTTATCTGGAATACGAAGGCCCCCAAGTAAATCACAATCTTCATAAATACCATCGGTTCTAAAATCTACATCATATCCTAAATACTCAATAATTTCAAAAATTGGAATTGGATAATTAATTTTTTCACCGATATGATTTTCATAGTGTTGTATTAAATCCAAAGTTGAATTTTCGATTTCTTTTTCGGGAATAAACGGAAACTGTATATTTTCATTTTCCATTGCGTTATTCCTTGTCCTTTTGCATTTTGTTAACTTGCTCTGTAAGTCTCTGCCATTCTTCTTTTGTAAGATTTTTTGCAGAACGCAAGAACGCTGGAACCGCATCGGGTTTTTGTCTAATAATGGATTCCAAATCATCACTAATTTCATCACCAATTGCTAACAATTTATCTACATCATAATTGAGAGCATTGGCAATTTGTGTTAGTGTTTCTTTGGATGTGGATATGCGTCCATTCTCAATATGTGAAATATTAACAAATGAAACATCCACTTTTTCGGCTAGTTTACGGAGACTAATTCCTTGTTCTTTTCTAAGGCGTCGGAGAAGTTTCCCTAATTCTATTCTACTCATTTTAATTCCTTTCTTTGTTAAGTGCGCAATTATTGTTAAATGCGTCTTAACAAAGTTAGGAACGTTAAATAATACTTAACAAGTCTTTTTTAAGAAATTTCAAATATCTATCTATTTTGATAGGAATATTTATTCTAAATATAATTTGAACAAGGATAATTCTGAATGATCAATTATGTTATAAAATTGATAATCCCCTCTTAGGCGGAGATGGTTTTTCAATACATCCACATATCATCTGAATGGGTACATCGTCTCACTTTTTCCATTTTAATTTTAGAATCTACTAATTCTGTTTTTTCTTACAGTATTGGCATTCCTTGCCTATAATCTGAAGAAAATTTCATCCTTCTTCTTCACAGATTATTTTTAAATCTTCAATATTTGTGATGTAATTTCTTTTAACCATACTTTCTATTTATTTAGCATTCACTATCCATCAAACATCGAAAAGAGTTTTTCTAATTTTGAATCGTTCTGTTTTGCTATTTCAATATTAATAAATTTATTTGTTGATTGATTGAAAGACATATTAATGACACTCCTGCTTGTACTTCACGCGCCCCCCATCTTTTAGTATTTGCCGCATGGAATAGATTTTGCTATATCATTTTTCGGCATTTAAACCAAAATCTAAAATGGAACATTGTCTGTAATACTACCACTGGCATCACCACCATACTCTTGAATTGCTTTTTTTTCCAACTCATCTTTCAACTCTCTTGGAATAAAAACATCATCAAACCATTTTTCATCTTTTTTGCTATAATGACTGGGATTACTCATGAACATTCCATTGGAACCTTCAACAAGTTTAAACCCTTTTACAACCATACCTTCATTCGTTTCAATATCAAAGAATGCTTTGGTTTTGTTCCAATCACCTTTTCTCATGTTTGCTATTTTCATACTTTAGTTCCTCCAAATGAGTGTTTGTGGGCATATTTTTCCATTTTCGCAAGTGTCAAATGACTCAACAATATGTAACAAATTGCCCAAATCTGTATTTGTTAACAAATCTTGCGATTCTTTGGTGAATTTATCTGTGGCCTTTTTCTGTTTCCCAATCATTTTCTTTCTTCTATCGAAAACTTTCCATGTGTAAACAAAATTCTTTTCCAAGTATAGGCGGACCGTCTCAATAAAATATATAATGTAAAGAGCAAACAGAATGTCGATGCAGATAAGAGTGTTGCAGATCCTGTTACCGGGAAGACTGAAAACGATATGGCTGTAAAAAATACATCTGTAATCAAATGATGACCAAAGATGAATGGTTTAATCAGTTTAGGTAGTTTTTCAACGAATATCACGACGGCTGAAAATGTCATAACACCTATGATAACGCCGGTTAGGATCATGGGGTCTCCTCTTTTGTACCTTGACATTTCATCGCCACACTTTTCCATTGCGGATGGGAATTTTTATTAAATAATCCATCTATAGGAGATCCACATTCTCCGCATTTTTTATATAATATGAACTGACCGTCCTTTGGTTCTCGGATCTGAAGTCGGTGAGCAACAATTGCTTTTTTGTCTTCATGGTGTATTAAATCAACATAAGTCGGACCATCATCTCCGACAAACCAATGTTCGATGATGACCCGAAGAAATGGCCCACATATCGAGCAAATGTAAATCTTATCGTGATACGGGGTGTGGGTAATATCTGTGTTTTTATGATTCATAACGCCGAAAATTACGAACGTATATCCCCGGATTCTATTTTCACAACATTGGCAAAAAGACAACTCAGAGCGATACAATAAGCTTCTATAAAATATTATTTATGTAAACCCCGTAATAATGATTAATGCTTGAGTCATCGTTATCCTCTCCACTTTTCAAAATGTTAAACAATTCTACGTCATTCATTCTTGTTTATTTAGAATCACTCGGGATCTCGATATGCTCATTCTTCGCTACGGGGCAGGCGGGGAGGGGATTCTGACTATATTGACCCTACTGGAGGTATAGAGGATATCCAAGTCTTAATCCACTCGGTATGTGCCTGCCCGCCATATCCTTCCAATTAATTATGTCTTTCATTTAACGCAGGCGGGGAGGGGATTCTGACTAAAGATGAGCACAAAATGTATCTTGACCAAAACAGTCTTAATCCACTCGGTATGTGGAGGGGATTCTGACGGGTGGCCGGGCCATATTACTCTGACGAAAGTTGGTCTTAATCCACTCGGTATGTGGAGGGGATTCTGACTCTGCCCTTGTAAATTGT
>JACNLB010000122.1 GCA_014381755.1 Fidelibacterota bacterium
GGGTGAATTAGTCAGGGTAAATAGCTAAGGATGTTAATATTCAAAATAATTTGTAATTCTTTACTTTAGAAGTATTTTGTAATGGTTCAATGAACGGATTTATAACCGTGAAAACATGCCAAAATATTGAAAATTTTCACGGTTATGAGCCTAATAACGTGAAAACGACATGTATTAATGTGTGTTTTCACGGTTTTGTTGCTAAAACCGTGAAAATGTGATAAATTTTAATATGGCTAAAGTGTTAAATATCTACAAAAAAATTGATGTGTTGAGAGAGCGCTATAACAAATCAGCTCATAAAAAAGAGTCATTGCTCCATCTGCTTGGCGAAACAGAAGTGGCGGAACACGTTTACAATTCAAACGCGATTGAAAATAGTACCCTCAGTTTGGATGAAACTGAAAAAATTCTAATGCAAATTGATTTGGAGAGATTCATTTCCGAACGGGAATTGTTTGAAGCAAAAAACCTGGCTCGAGTAGTAACCTATATAAATACAAAGGCGAAGCAGCAGGAATTAAATCTGGACCTTATTTTAATACTTCATAAAATGCTCATCTCCAATATTCGGGATGAAATTGCCGGTAGAATTAGGCAGGAAAACGAGTGGGTGCGCGTTGGTAATTATATTGCGTGTGACCCAAAACTCATTCAGGACAAGATAGATGAGATGTTTATTCAATATTATTCCAAGCCTAGTGAAAATATCATAAAAAGGATTGCCGTTTTTCATCTCACTTTCGAGCATATCCATCCTTTTGTTGATGGAAATGGTAGAATAGGAAGAGTTTTAAATAATTATTTACTCATTCGTGAGGGATATGTCCCCATAAATATAAAATTCATTGATCGCTTATTATATTACGATGCCTTTCAAGAATTTGATGAAAACGCCAATAGCTCAATAATGGAAGAAATTATAGGTAAAGCAATTACAAACAGCTATCACAAGCGTCTGGCTTATTTAGATGGGCTAGAAATAATGACTCTAAATGAATATGCCCAAAGAAATAATATATCTCATTCCAATTTAATTAATAAAGCCAAAAGGCAAACTGTAGATGCATTTATCGAGAAGGGGATATGGAAAATAGGTGTTTCCCCGTAAATATATTTTCCCTTCTATCCAATCCGCGCGGTATAGAAGTTTTGTAAATTATTATCATGAAACGGTATTTTGTATATGTAATAGAATTAGACCCGGTTGTAGCAAATCAAAAAAAATTCCGCGCTAAAAACCCTCGCTATATTTTTGGAAGCGACTGTGTATATGTGGGGCAATCTTCACGAAAACCTGTATTGAGGTTTGAGCAGCATAAAGAAGGATATAAGTCAAACAAATATGCAAAGGTATATGGCATTAAACTCCGCCCGGATCTTTACGAGCAATACAACCCCATTCCCACCAGGAAAGACGCAGAAGAGATAGAAGAAATGCTGGGTAAAAAACTACGAAGCCAGGGATTTGGCGTTTGGTATAATTGATTTGAAATAAAACAGAAATACTCAACCTTCTAAAATTTCATTTTTAATTTCATCAACCCAGGATAAATTTTTAGGCGTGCTCCCAACAGCGCCTTTGCAAGGTGTGGAGCGTGGACAGTTGGAGCGCCGGGGACAAATAACCACAACTGGGTTTTCTAATCCATCTTTTACCCAGGAAATGTTCTGAATCCCCGCTGCTGTTTTTATCGCTTTCGCGGCATTTTCCGGCATCATGGCCTGACCGTTAACTAAACATGCGTGATCTGTTTCTTCTAAAATTCCCGTTGTATCAAAATTCTGGGATTCCAGCATGGGCATTAAATCCACCCCCACAGACACCACATGTGAATTTCCGGCGGCATCTTTTGTGCGGACTGCAGTACAGGCGTACAACCGAAGCAAATCATCCTGCTTTAATAAAGATATTTGCGCCAAAGGTTTGCGCATTGTGCTGTCTTGTGCCGCACGGAATAAAGCCCATTGTTCACAAGCTGGTATACCGGCTTGCATGCTGCCCCAAGGCAAGGGAATTCTATTGCCCCGATAAGCTACGCGCAACATGCCCGGAGGATAAATATCAAAATAATGCCAACGATCATATGGAGATACGACTGTCATGCGCCGCATAACAACTCCGGGTGTTAATTCAAGCTTTTTTATTGCATGGACACTATAACCATTTCTTACCAGAAAACGTCTGAACGGTTGGCGCGGACACAGCAAAGCACCAGCAAAAAAACTGCATTCAAAATCTCTCCATGCAATGAGTATATCTTCTTGGGTAACAGCCCGAACGTGTACATTTGACGGCCGGGGTGAGCCGCCCAGCTCTCCTCCTGTAGCATGCGACGATACCGCCCCGTCACCATTGTGTAAAATTTTATGAGCCAAGTAAAGAGCCAATTCATACTTAAGGCGTTTTGGTTCATTTTCTAACTGCTTATTTATATATACAGTACAAGGACTATCGTAAAAAGATCGAAACAGTGTTTTAATTTCCTGCCCCGCATCATTCTTTGTTAAAAATGTTGGCTTATGGAACCACTTAACTTTTATTCCATGTTTTTTACACAGTTTCATTAAACCGGACACATCGACGGGAAATTTTCTCCCTCCTGTTTCATCCGCAAGTCGTTCGAGATCAGGAAATTTATTTTTATTCTGCTCCTGATAAGCTCGTAATAAAACATGGGAAAACTGTCGTCCGGAAATACTAGCTTGCGATAACAACTCAGGGATAGCCCTTTCCATCAATTCCTTTGAAAACAAAATACCGGGTTCCAATAAAATTTTATTTTCCGGAAACCCAACTTCTTTTTTTGCATCTTCCAACAACTCCGTACTGTCGTCTCTGAACCATGAAACATTCTTTTGAAATAATTCTGATAAAAGTACCAACAATTTTTCAGATGGATTCCTCCGTCCGTTTTCTATCAGGCTTAAATAGGGGACAGATGGTGCAGATTGACTGTCTAATTGGTGGCATCTGAAAACCAAGTCATCCATTGTCATACCATTTCGCTTGCGCAATGCGCGAATTTTTGAGCCAAGAAAATGAGCTTTTTTTTGAGGTGTATTTAATGATTTCATTATTCGCTGTTCATTATTTCAAAATTTCCGGAAACGTTTTTATCAATTTGTTTCTGGATTATCGTTGTAAAATTTACACTGTAAAGTATTATATGTAAAGTTTACTTTTATTCTTTTAATGATGAAGGTACTATTCATTAGCGTTTTTTATTCTCCAAGGACTTATTATATGACTTCAAACACCACATCAACGACCGCCAAAAACAGCGCCCCCCTGCCGGTCGGCGTTTCCGTGCTGGGAAAAATAGGTCCCGGATATGAAGAAATTCTGTCCTTTAAGGCACTGGATTTTATTGCGGGTCTCCAACGCAATTTTAATGCGAGGCTACTTGAGCTTTTGCAAAAACGCATCACCCGCCAACAAGAAATTGACGCCAGTGTTCTTCCAGACTTTTTACCGGAAACGGAGCATATTCGTTCCGGCGATTGGACCGTAGCACCCGTTCCCCAAGACCTCCAGGATCGCCGTGTAGAAATCACCGGACCTGTGGATCGCAAAATGATTATTAATGCATTAAATTCTCCCGTCAAGGTGTTCATGGCTGATTTTGAAGATTCCAATTCCCCTTCCTGGGATAACACCATTCAAGGCCAGATCAATCTTCGGGATGCAGTTGACGGAACCATTTCGTTTGCCCATCCAACCAAAGATAAGGTATACAGTTTAAATGAAGAAACAGCCACTCTCATGGTTCGTCCCCGGGGATGGCATTTAATAGATAAACATATTCTTATAGATGAGGAGCCCCTCTCCGGCAGTCTTCTTGATTTTGGATTATTCTTTTTCCATAATGCAAAGGCGCTTCTCCAAAACGGAACGAGTCCCTATTTTTATCTCCCAAAATTGGAAAATCATCTGGAAGCCCGGCTGTGGAACGATGTTTTCAATCATGCCCAAGATGCGCTGGGTATTCCCCGTGGCACCATAAAAGCAACTGTGCTCTTGGAAACAATTCTGGCTGCCTTTGAAATGGATGAAATTTTATACGAACTCCGAGACCATTCCGCGGGTTTAAACTGCGGGCGGTGGGATTATATTTTCAGTTTTATCAAAAAATTTCGTAATCATAAAAATCATGTTCTTCCTGACCGAGCCGTCATTACCATGGACTGTCATTTTATGAAAAGCTATGTTGACCTCCTTGTAAAAACTTGCCACAAACGCCAAGCCCATGCCATGGGCGGTATGGCGGCTCAAATTCCCATTAAAAATAATCCGGATGAAAATGAAGCAGCCCTGGATAAAGTCCGCCAAGACAAAGTCCGGGAAGCTCGCGCCGGGCACGATGGCACTTGGATTGCTCATCCCGGATTGGCAGACATAGCATTAGAGGCGTTTAATGATGTAATGCCCCAAGCCAACCAACTGGGTGTAAAACGGGAAAACGTATCCGTAACCGCTGCTGACCTTTTGAAAGTTCCCGAAGGTGAAATTACACAAGAAGGTTTTCGCCACAACATTCGCGTGGGAATTCAATACATTGCCGCTTGGCTGGATAACAACGGCTGTGTTCCCCTTTACAACCTAATGGAAGATGCCGCCACAGCGGAAATTTGTCGTTCCCAGCTCTGGCAATGGGTAAAGTTTGGTGCAAAATTAAATGACGGTACAGTCATTACAGAAAATTTGTTTAATGAAATATTAGGGGAAGAATTAACCAAATTGAAAAATGCGGATAATGGAAAACTAGGGCTTGCAGCTGATCTGTTTACAGACATGGTATTAAAAGAAGAGTTTGATGAATTCCTCACCTTACCTGCATACAAACATTTAAACTAACACAGAATCGAAAGGATATTTAAACATGGGCACTGTTGAAGAAAAAATAAAATCACTCTCCATTGAAGAAAGAGCCGTTGAACGGGAAAAACATATTTTAAGCCATGCGGTGGATACTGACGATGTAAAACATATTGAAAACCTTTGGGACAATGATCCCAGATGGACAGGCATAACCCGTTCCTATTCAGCTGAAGAAATGCTCAAACTCCGGGGGACCTTAAAAGTGTGGCATACATTTGCCCAGGCGGGAGCCGAACGGTTATGGCATCTTTTAAAAACGGAAGATTATATTATCGCATTAGGCGCCATGACCGGCAACCAGGCCGTTCAACAGGTTGAAGCGGGATTACAGGCTATTTACCTCAGCGGGTGGCAGGTAGCTGCAGATGCAAATCTCGCCGGAGAAATGTATCCAGATCAAAGCCTTTATCCCAGCAACAGTGTTCCCGCTGTGGTGAAAAAGATTAATAACGCTCTCCGGCGTGCAGACCAAATACAGGTGTTGGATAATCGTCAGGACGGACCTTACTGGTTCGCCCCCATTGTGGCCGATGCAGAAGCGGGATTCGGAGGTCCTCTCAATGCATTTGAACTTATGAAGGGTATGATTGAGGCCGGTGCAGCAGGTGTTCATTTTGAAGATCAGCTTGCCTCTGCAAAAAAATGCGGGCATATGGGCGGTAAAGTTTTGGTTCCTACGCAAGAATTTATTACAAAGTTGATTGCGGCCAGGCTTGCAGCTGATATTGCCGGCGTATCCACAATACTCATTGCCCGGACAGATGCAGATGCCGCAAAGCTCATCACCAGCGATATAGATGAGAGGGATCAACCGTTCATTACAAATGAAGGCCGGAGCTCTGAGGGTTTTTATCGGATTAAAGGCGGAATCGAAATGGCCATTGCCCGGGGACTGGCCTATGCGCCCTACGCGGATATGATCTGGTGTGAAACATCTCATCCGAATTTGGACGAAGCTAAACAATTCGCCGAAGGCATTAAGAAAGAATACCCTGATAAATTATTAAGCTATAATTGTTCACCGTCCTTTAATTGGAAGCACCATCTGGATGATGCAACTATTGCAAAATTCCAGCAGGAGCTCGCTGCCATGGGATACAAATTTCAGTTTGTTACACTGGCGGGATTTCATGCCTTAAACCTGGGAATGTTTGATCTTGCCAAAAGCTATAAACAGGATGGCATGCTGGCTTATTCTAAATTTCAGGAGCTGGAATTTGAACACGAGAGGGCAAATGGCTATATGGCAACCACTCATCAGAAATTCGTGGGGACCGGTTATTTTGATCGTGTGGTGAATTGTGTAACTGACGGTGATAGTTCCGTCCAAGCTCTTTCAGGTTCAACGGAAGAAGAACAGTTTTAAGGAAATTGTTTCTTCCTTTTACTAACCTTTCAAAGGATTAGCCTTTGAAAGGTTAGTAAAAGGTAGTGGCTCAAACTGATATTATTCTGCAAATCAACAAACCATACACACGTCTTTAAATGTCTTCTTACTGATCTCCGGCACTTCCGCGTTTTCTGCCGGATATCCTACAGGAATCAATAAAAACGCCCGTTCATTTTCCGGACGGTTCAATAATTCCTGTAAAAATTTCATGGGACTGGGAGTGTGAGTTAACGAAACCAGCCCGGCGTTATGAATTGCCGCCAATAAAAATCCGGTTGCAATTCCCACGGATTCGTTCACATAATAATTTTTCCGTGATTCATTCCCCCTCGTATCAATCACCTCTTTAAATATGACAATTAAATATGGGGCTGTTTCCAAAAACGGTTTTTGCCAGTCCGTACCAAATTGATTTAAATCCTCCAGCCATTCTTTTGTAGCCCGATGGGAATAAAATTCTTTCTCTTCTGCTTCCGCGGCGTTTCGTATTTCTTTTTTAATCTGTGGATCTGCTACAACTACAAAACGCCAGGGTTGTTTATTGGCGCCGGATGGAGCAGACACAGCCGTCTTGACACAATTATGTATAATCTCGGCCGGTACCGGCCGAGAAGAAAAATCACGCACACTGCGACGCATTCTCAATGAGTTAAGTAAACTCACAGACCTGTTCAGCATTTCGTTTTCAGGTATTTCATTAAATTCTAATTTTTGGAATGACATGGCTTCCCTTTCTGAGTTAGTTTTATACAAGTAAATTTAATATAATTGACTTTCATGCGCCTGTTTGAATCCATATTACTGTTAATATTAGTCGTGCTGATCTATCAGCTTGTTTTTTCAAAACAAAAAAATGTGCAGCCCCTACATTTGCTTTTGTTTGCACTGCTCCTTGCTGTGGCTCATTTTATGGTCGAAGGTTACCGCTGGCAAATGGTTCCTGCATATTTTAGTTTTGGAATTTTATACCTCCGGGTAAAAATAGGTGAACTGAAATTTACTTCTCGATTCAATAAAATTACATGGGGATTGGGAATGGTTTTTGCCATCAGCCTGCCTTTTGCTGTGCCCGTAATGAATCTTCCTGAACCAGCGGGACACTATATAATCGGGACTAAAATTTATCAATGGTCAGATAGTTCTCGCATGGAGTGGTTCACGGCCGAAGATGAAGATCCTGACGATGTACGCGAATTAGTGGTGCAAGTGTGGTATCCGGCGAAAACGGAAACGGGTAAGCCTATGCCCTACCTGAATAATCTTAATCTCCGTATTGATGCTCTTGGGGGAGCCGGGGATTTTCCCGGATTTTTGGCTAGTCATATTGATTTGGTAAAAACACATTCTTTTCTAAATGCCCCCTTCTTCCCCGAGAAACAGTTTCCGCTTTTAATTTTGTCTCACGGCATTACCGGTTTTCGGCAAATGCACACAGCGCTCATAGAAGAATTAACAAGCAATGGCTATGTTGTGGTGGCGCCTGATCATACCTATGATTGCAACCTGACTATCTTTCCTGACGGCCATACGGCCGATTACAGATCCGATATTACCGGTGACCCTGATAGTGTCAACATTCGTCGACAGCAATTAAATACACGTGTGGCGGATATCAAATTTATATTGGATCGGTTGATAGTAACCGGCGAGTTCAATAAAATAATCAACTTTGAAAAAGTGGGCGTTCTGGGCCATTCATACGGCGGATCTACGGCGATTCAAACAGCTTTTGAAGACGATCGTTTTAAAGCTGTGTTGACATTAGACAGTTGGATGAATCCGATTCCAGAACATATTATTCAACGGGGAATACTACAGCCGTTTCTGCATCTGGGTCGGTCCAGTTGGGATGATTCTGATTATCCTACAAGCCCAGCTATGCTCGAACAGTTTTTGGCCAAATTAAACGGAGAAAAATTTCATTATATTTTGCAGGGAGCACGTCATTTGGATTTTAGTGATTCACCATTATTTTCGCCTTTTTCAGATTTAATATTGGAAACGGGCAGCGTTGCTGCTGAAAAAGCTGTTTTACAAACGAATGCTGTTGCCTTGTCCTTTTTTGACCAATACTTGAAAAATAACGAAAGTCAAATTCCGGAAAACCTCTCTGGATATTCAGAGTTATTAATGCAATAAAACTTTACACGCGTTTATGCCAAAAAAAGTGTATATCATTTCACTGGTGTGTTGTGTATTAACAACACCATTTTTTGTTTCTTCCCAGCGTATTATTATGGGATTTCCCGCTTGGGCGTTTTATTCCCTGGTGATGACTATCGTATATTCTTTTATAATTGCAATCCTACTGCAAATTTACTGGCCTACTCAAAAAAAACGTCATGACTCCTGAACCGCTATTGGGAACAGGCGGCCTTATTTTTATGGGTCTTTACCTGTTTTCTTTAATTGGAATTGGCTGGGCTGGGCGATTGGCTCGCAAAGAAAATACATTATCAGATTTTTACCTGGCCGGGCGGGGAATGGGAGTTTTTGTACTTTTCCTTACTCTCTATGCCACCCAATACAGCGGCAACACGATGATTGGTTTCGCCGGAAAAGCCTACAGGGGAGGTTTGCAATCCTTGGTAATGGTCATATTCATGAGTTCGATTGTTGGAGCCTATCTCATCTATGCGCCAAAATTGTTTCGGCTGTCAAAAAAACACGGGTTTATTACTACGGGGGATTTTATCCACCACCAATTCAAGAATACAGCGTTGACAATCATAATTGTATTGCTTTCAATTGTTGCTCTGGGGAATTATATCCTTACAAATTTGAAAGCGATCGGCTACATCGTTGTGGCCGCCACGGGCGGGGTGGTTGGTTTTGCCCAGGGGATTATTATTTTATCACTGATTATGGTTATCTATGAAACCTTGGGCGGCATGCGCAGTGTTGCCTGGACAGACGTAATTCAAGGTGTACTTCTATTGGTGGGCGTCATTTTGATTTTCATTGTTATCCAATTAGAATACGGAGGTATGTCCGCATCCGCTCATATTATCAAAAATAATAACCCTGAATTTTTCACCCCTCCAAATTGGGCAGAAAAACGATTATGGATGAGTACAATTGGATTAGCATTTTTTGGTATATCCGTTTATCCTCACGCTATTCAGCGTATCTATGCCGCAAAAGATGAACATACATTAAAACGCTCTTTGCAAATCATGGTGTTTATGCCGTTGGTTACCACAATGTTTATGATGGTTGTTGGCTGGGTTGGATTGGTTCAGTTTCCTGATCTCAATCGCCAGGGCAGTGAACAAATCACAATGCTAATGCTGCAGGATATTGGCCACAGAATCCCTGCCATGTCTATCATGATTGTCCTTTTTCTCTCAGCGGCGGTTGCGGCGATTATGAGTACGGTTGATTCCGCTTTACTTGCTATTTCATCCATGGTTACAAAAGACTTATATGGTCGGTTACGGCCGGGGAAAAGCCAGGAAGAACTAACAAAGCTCGGCAAAATATTTTCTTGGCTTGTGATGGGATTGGCTGTTTACTTGGCCATTGAACTTCCTCATACAATCTGGCGCTTGATGGAAATTAAACTGGAGTTGCTGTGTCAAATTGCGCCGGCGATTTTTCTGGGGATACATATAAAACGCTTACGTGCAACATCTGTTCTTGCCGGTGTTATAACCGGAACCCTCATAGCAGTCATTATTTCATTGTCCCCTCTTTTCCATGCGAAGCCCTGGGGCATACACGCTGGAATATGGGGATTATTTTTTAATGTAGCTGTTTTGTTCCTTTTTCAATTTCGTACACAAAAAAATTAGAAATCTTACATATTCCTTCTTTTAATTAATCTGTTTTCATCTGTAATCTTGTCTTTCAAATTTGATATATTTTCGTGACGTTATTCGCCACCCGACCAAACCAGCCCTCGGCACTCGGTGTCTTCCAATCCGTCTAACATAACGGCAATCGTCGGCGCCCAATGGGGTGATGAGGGAAAAGGGAAAATTACCGATTTCTTCG
>JACNLB010000136.1 GCA_014381755.1 Fidelibacterota bacterium
TTATTAGAACAGAGCCATAGTTATTAATCGCTTGAATAATCTTTTTGGGATTTATTATTTATATGAGGTGGTCGGAGGAATATCATCCGGTGGTATTTCTACAACCTTTCCGTTCCTGGAAACGATTAAAGGGCTGTTTTTCTGCTTTTTAAAAATCACCATTTTTCGATAAGCTTCTTCAAGCCCATAAATGATTTTATTTCTCAATTCTTGTAAATTGCCTTTTTGGTCCATTTTATTTTCCTTGTAGTTTCAGCCAGACACTGTTATTCTTAATTTTTATATTTGATTTAGTGCCTTCTGCTATTAATTGAAATTTTTCACCTGAATTATCAATTATAAGCCATTCATCAGCCAAGGGAATATAAATATTAAAAAAGTTTAGCAGTCCCTTTTTATATCTTCTTTTAATTGTATCATTTGGTATATCATGTCCTCCTTCAGCCACTCTTGTTTTTACACGTTTTATAGCAAGTTGTACAGAGTTTAAGCTTAAAAATATCAATATAATTTCATACCCTCTTTTTTTTGCTTTTTGAATTAAACTAGCATAGCTTTTCAGCGCAAGTGTTGTTTCAATAGCAAATGTTTCATTTTTTTCCAACAATTCTTTCATCCTTGACAACATTAACCTGCCGGCTTTGATTCCAATTTTATCTGCATTAAACGGAGACAGGCCTTTGGCAATTTCATCTGCATTTACATATTCGTTACAGTCTATAATTTCAGGTAAGAATGTATAGGATGCTGTTGTTTTTCCGGCGCCGTTCGGTCCTGCTATTATGTATATTTTTTTCATTAATTGGTACTGTTTTCTCTATAGAAATCTGTTAGCACTATATTACCAAATAATTTTAGAAAAAGCAAAATTTTGCTTTTGACTTTTTCAATCTTATTACAACTGCTGGATTTCGTCACAATTGCTTTTTATCGTATCAGATTTGCCGGAAATTCAAGTCATGCCAATTGACTTAAAATCTGTTGGATTTTGCTACTGGGCCCTTTAATCGTCATACGCACACCTTCATCGTAATATTCACGATCAAGCACATCCATATCATTCTGGATTTCTGAAATTATTTTTCCATTCGTAAATGGAATATCCACGTCAACAGTTTGGAAGTCTTCATTCATAATGGATTCAACAGATTTAAGCAATTCATCCAACCGCAATTTATCCAACGCAGAAATCATAACTGCTTCAGGAAACGCTTGTTTCAATTGATTTAATATTTTTATATCTTCTACCAAATCGATTTTATTTAGAACAATCAAACTTCGTTTTTCCCCGGCGTCAATTTCGTCAAGAACGTTATTGATTGTTTTAAAGTGATCCGAAACGTGTGGAGATGATGCATCAAGAACAACCAATAAAAGATCCGCATCCACTACTTCTTTTAATGTGCTTCTAAAACTAGCTACCAAATCATGAGGCAGTTTGCGTACAAATCCCACAGTATCACTCAATAATATTTGTTGAGAATCATTTACCTCAACTTGGCGAATGGTTGTATCCAGTGTGGCAAACAATTGATCCTGAACAAAAACATCTGCTCCGGAAAGAGCATTCATAATCGTTGATTTTCCCGCATTCGTATATCCCACAAGAGCAGTTCGGAAATATGTCTGCCTGCCCTTACTCTGGACCGTCCGCTCCTGATCGATCTTTTCTAATTCTTTTTTCAATTTGGAAATACGAGTACGGATTAATCGGCGATCGATTTCAATTTGTGTTTCACCCATACCGGAGCGTGTTCCGATGCCGCCAATCTGTCGTTCCAAGTGTGTCCATTGCCGTGTTAAACGGGGCAGTAAATATCCCAAATGTGCCAGCTCAACTTGTGTTTTTGCCTCCCGAGACTTGGCATGCTGACGAAATATATCCAGGATGAGCGCACTCCGGTCAATTACTTTAAGATCTTCGGAGAGATTCATAAAATTCTTTGCTTGTGCTGGAGATAAATCATCATCAAAAATGATCAGCTGCGCATCAAGTTCCTTTGCTTGTCCTACAATTTGATCCGCCTTCCCTTTTCCCACCAAAAACTGCGGATTTAATTTTTTTAATCGCTGTGTGATTTGACCCACAACTTTAGCACCGGCTGTTTCAGCCAATAATTCTAATTCATCTAAATGTTCAATTGTTGCAGCCTCATCCACATCTCCATGGATGACTCCAACCAAAAGTGCTTTTTCAAGTTTTATCTCAATCTCTTGCATCAGTCGTTAGATTTTAAAGCGTGAGTATTTGGTCGGCCAATGATTGACTCCAACAACATTAATATAATAGCTAGAATCAAAAAATTTCGCCATAAGGCTTTTCCATATCGTAAATCCTGCAGAATAGAAGTTGTATTTTCTCCCGGAGATATATAGTGTGCTTGCGATGATCCGATAGCGTTGACAATCAATTCCCCGGACATTCTATTCACCGGTCGTTCATGGGGATGTAATTGAGTTGAAAATGCCGTAAAAAAGTCTCCGTCTGCATAGATTTCGTATGATCCTAATTCTTCCGTTTTTTCAATAAGCAATAATTCCCTGTTATAATCCGGAATCAATAAGGTCTGTTTTCCTGACGGAGAATATACTTCCCATTTGGAGTTCAACAGTTCTTTGGGCATATTTATTTCTTTTGTTTCTCCTGCAAAAACGGGGAGAGTATTACTTTCATCCGTTGCCAAAAGAATAAGCATACGGTGTAATAAAGGAACAAAAAGTCCCCGCAGTGCCAGGTCGTTCCATTCTAATCCAATTGGGGATGAAAAATAATAGACGTTTCCTCCTATCAACTTGTATTCGAGCAAATACGGATCACCATTATTCATTGATAAAATAACATTCTGATTTAAACGCGGTCTGACCCGAGTATATTTATATACTTCCGGAAGTTCATCAGACATTTTGCGCACAGTCAAATCTGCAAAAAGTCCATGCTTTGTATCGGTTCGTTCAACCGCAAAATATGACTCCGATCCCGCATCTTTTGTTTGCATATAAATGGGCAATTTTAACGCAGATTCAACATCTGTAGACCACTGTTCACCTCCCACATTTGATATCCAAATTAGACCACCACCATTTGATGTAAAACGTTGGATATCATCCAATGCCTTATTCGAAATCCTTTGTGGCCTGTTCAAAATCAATACATCGGTATCATCAAGAAATAGTTTTTCAATGGATGGCATAATTTTTCTATGTAGAAATATATACTCATTTTCACCACTGATAGAGTTAAGCGCTTCTTCAATAAGGAATACATCTTCAACAGATTCTCCAATCAGCATACAAGAAATTTGATTGGGAATGGATAATTCGAATGATTGTTCATTATCAAAAGCAAAATCATCTGCCGGTATTGTCATTTTACCTCTAATAATCCCACTCTTTCCGGGGTAGGCCTGGAATAAAAATTCTTTCGCTTTTTCAGGACTGAAGGCAGTAACAACTTGT
Source organism: Fidelibacterota bacterium (assembly GCA_014381755.1). Taxonomy (GTDB): domain Bacteria; phylum Fidelibacterota; class Marinisomatia; order Marinisomatales; family TCS55; genus UBA2126. The sequence continues at coordinate 3,457 of JACNLB010000136.1, forward strand.
CCTACCCGATCATTATTCAAGTATAATTCAATAGGAACATTTCGTTTTTCAATATCACCTTCGTTTGTAACGAGCGTATTCAGTTTCATCAAATGATCCGGTAATTTTACTTGGCTAACGGGTAATACTTCATATATTCCAATATTATCTTGAACTGTCTCCTGCCCGATAAAATAAAGCTTCCATTCAATGAGTTCATTCTGCAATTGACTGACAGATAACGTATCCGTCAATGATTGAATATCGCTGAAAATAAAACACTCTTTATTGATTTCATGCTGTTCGGCTGTTTTAAGCGCATTAAGAATGACTGTCCAGAGTTTATCTGTCGTTGCAGATTGTGAAATTTCACTGATGGATTTGCTGATACGTTGAGCACGATCCTGTTTACCATTATAAATCAATTTTATTGGATTGGATTGATAAATCTCAATTTGTGTTTTCTCATCTAATTTTGAAATCAGTTGATTGGATTGACGCTTTACATTTTCTAACAGCGACTCTTTCTCACCAACTAATGACATACTTGCCGAATTATCTATAATCACTACTGCTCTTGATTCCACATCGCCGCTTAACCAACTGGAAATAAATCCTTCTGTCGTTGGCCTGGCAAGCATGAGCACCAATGCTGTAATTATCAATGTTCTTAATAAAACCAACAACCACTGTTTTATCTGCAGTTTGCGGATGGATTCGTGTTTCATTTCCTCCAAAAATCGTATTGAACTAAAATCCATTTCTTTGGTCTTGCTCAAGCTGATCAGATGGATTATGATGGGAATTGAAGCTGCTAACAAACCCCATAATAATGTCGGTGATAAAAATGTCATACGATAAAAGAGCTCACAATTGCCATGGTGGTTCCCGCACCAACCGGAATGAGAATATTATCATCAATGTCTAGCGGCAACGCCTCAAAAACGGTTGCCATTACTGCACCGCTTATTGAAACAATCAAAGGAACAAGATTAAGTAAAAGTGCTGCAGAAATACAAACGGACAAGCACCCAATTGAGCCTTCCAACGATTTCTTTCCCATTTTAGTTTTACCAAACGATAAACCGATAATTGCAGCTGCAATATCACCCACTGACATATATACAAGACTCAATATTGCAATTTCTTTCGGCAAAAAATAAATGATTGGAACAGCAATAATCAAAACCCAAGTTGCTCCGGTAAACCGACCGCTGATTTCGTGTTTACGCATCATTGTATTGAATAATTTATTAAAGATTTTTTTGACTAATTCAGAACGCATTCTCGCAAAGTCGATCATTATAAATATTAGTGCAAATATGAACATGAACGTCGCCATCTGATTTTTATCAATAATGAAATAAAAGTAGCAAATGGGAATGACTAAGTTAAAAAGATGAATCAGCTTACGGCTGAGTTCTGATGAACTGATCATTTAGGGTTCAGTCGTCAGTTGATTAAAAATATCCTGGAGATCCAATACACTAACAACTACATTAATTTTCATAGCCCTGTCCAAAACAGTCCCTTCGCTGATTGATTGATCCAAAACAGTATAAGGAACAAGGTCCTGATCTTCATGATAGGAAATTTTACCTACTTTCAACCGTGCGTTTGATAAGTGCTCTTTAGCCTGATTTAAGCTTAAACCAATCACATTTGGAACTTGGTAAAAATCAGGAGGCAACCCTTTACTGACAGTGATCTGAATCCCCAGTCCTTTTTTCATCGTATCATTCGCTTTCGGATACTGCCAAGCGATTGTTCCTTTTGGATATTCGGGATTGTATTCAGTATAAACTGTATCGATACGCAATCCTGTTTGTTGGAGGGTAATTTCTGCACTTCGTAATGATTGACCGATGAGATTTGGTATAGAAACTAATTTCTCTGAAGTAGAAATTATTAGACGGACTGTACGTCCGGTTTTGACTTTCATGTGCGGTTTGGGATATTGGTCTACAACAATTCCTGATGCTACTTTATTGGTATACATTGTATCACTTACAACAGCACGAAAATCTTCCGCTTCGATAATAGCGATGGCGTTTTCCAACGTTTTACCTTTTACATCCACAAGGTATAGATCTTTATCATGGCGTGTATAAGTTGGCATAATAATGAATTCAAATAAAATGATGACAGCAAAAGATACCAATCCAAAAGTGATTATATATTTTTTCATTTATTATTCAATTCTATTTATCAATTTTACAGCAAACATGCCATCCGTATTGCTATGAGATGGAAACGGCGCAAAAGCACCTCTTTCATCGAACCAACTGTTTTGCGTGATGTTTGTTTCCTTATCTATGAGAAAATTAGCATTTAATTTAAGAAATGCATCCACCACTCCCCAATTTTCTTCCGGTTCAATTGAACACGTTGAATACACGATCCTGCCGCCCGGATTAAGAAACTGGCTCATGTGATTGAGAATGCTTGTTTGAATCTCAACAAATTCATGTATATCACTCATTGAACGACGCCAGCGTATATCCGGTTTTTTGCCAATGACTCCTGTTCCCGAACAGGGCGCATCGATTAAAATAGCATCCGCCAAGGGAAAATTATCTTTTGAAGCATCTTTTACATCAATAACACTGTTTTTGAAATTCGACTCAAGTTTCCCCAATCTATCTGAATTATTATCTGAAATATATAGTTCACCTTTTCCATCCATTAATTCCTCAATATAATTCGCTTTTGTTCCCGGCGCTGCACAGACATCCAATATGGTTTCACCCTGTTGGGGCGCCAATAATTCGACGACCATTCCAGCTGCTCTATCCTGAACGCTGATTTTACCGGAAATTATCAAATTCCTCAACCCGGACAAATTGCGCATTACTTTATAAAAAATGTCTGAATCACTCCGTAGTTGAATCTCCACATCATGATCATTACAAAATGAAAGCAGATTTTCATGGCTCAATTCCACATCATTTCTGCGAATATCAATTTTGGGTGCTGAATTATAAAAGTTAGCTAATTCTATTGTTTTTTCTTTCCCAAACTGGATTGTCCATTTTTCCCATAACCAACCAGGAAATGAGTACCATTTATTTGATGCACACTCTTTTGGCTGGTCGGTATTATGGATATCAGTCGCTTTTCTTAATAGTGCATTGGTCAATTTCCCCTGTCCTTTTCCCATTGATCTTTTCGCAATTTCTACGTATGCATCCACAGCAGCATAGTTCGGAATTTTTTCATCCATTACAACTTCATAGATTCCCAAACGCAATAGATTCTTCAGTTCAGATTGAATTTTTCTATTGGGTTTATTTAAGAGCCCCGTTAACCAATAATCCAATCGTCCTCTCCATCGGATAGCTTCATTGGTCATTGCCGTTAATCTCTGGCGATCATTTCCGCTGACAGAATATTTTTTACAATAAGTATCACGTATGTGTTTTAATTGAGAGCCCTTTTTATCAAAAAGAGTCAAAACATAAACTGCGTGCTTGCGCAGCGGATCCATCAGCTTAATATTTGTCCAATATCAAGTTGCACACCACGGAGAAAATCACCAGCGCTCATACGGCGTTTCCCTTCCAATTGAACTTCAACGACTACCAACTGACCTTTGCCGGTCTGAACAGAAAAGGTTTCTTTTTCAATGTTAGATATTTCTCCTGTATTTAGGGTTGAATCTTCTTCGATGAATTTGGTTTTAAATATTTTAAGACGCTTTTCATCCAATACAGTTTTTGCTCCAGGAGATGGAGCCAATCCACGAATTAGATTATGAATTTCATTGGCTGATTTTTTCCAATTAATATTTGTAAATGCTGGTGCAATCTTTGGGGCCAATGTAACGTTTGATTCAACTTGCTTTAATGGAACCACATTTTCGTTTTCAAAACGATCTAACGTATCAACCAACAACTCTGCCCCGGAATGACTCATTTTTTCTGCTAGAGATCCATAATCATCTTCAGGCTCTATTGTAATCGTTTTCTGTAGTAAAATATTTCCCCTATCGACTTTTGGTTGAATGATAAAGGTTGTTAATCCTGTTTCAGTTTCACCCTTAATCAAAGCCCATTGAATCGGAGCTGCCCCACGGTATTTCGGTAAGAGAGATCCATGCAAATTAATGGCACCTTTTGTTGGAATAGATATCACTATTTTTGGCAATATTCGATAAGCAACAACCGCAAAAATATCCGCTTTTAGCTCTTTTAAAGAGTGGAGTATTTTTTCAGATTTAAGGTCATCGGCTTCAATTATTGGGAGATTTAATTCTTTTGCACAAACAGCCACAGGAGAATTAATTAATTTTTTACCCCGTCCTGCTGGTTTTGGAGGATTCGTAACTACCGATAAAACATCATGATCACTTTTGACAAGTTTTCGCAAACTTGGAACAGCAAATTGTGGATTTCCCATAAAAACAATTTTCATCTGTTGATTCCTAAAAAAATAAACCTTCCAGGAACCCCCGAAAGGTTTGGGCAAAATATTGGATATATATTTGGATTATAAAACGAATGATTCCTTACGATTTATAGATTTCTTTTGCTTTTTAGATTCTTTTTTAATTTCTTTCAATTGCTTTTTTACCTGCATGCGTACGAGTGGGCTAACTCTGTCTACGATGAAAACACCATTTAGATGATCAATTTCATGCTGGATAGCACGGCCCAATAATCCTGTGAATTCATCTTCCTTTTCATCACCATTCTTTGTTTGATACTTTAATTTAATGAATTCCGGGCGTTTGATTTCCAAGCGAACTTCAGGAATAGATAAGCAACCCTCTTCAAATATTGATTCTCCCCAACTGTCAATAATTTCACCGTTTATGAAGGTGTGTATTTCATCCGTTTCTTCCGTATGGGACACATCGATAATCATCAAGTTTAAGTCGATTCCTACCTGATTAGCGGCAAGACCAATTCCTTCTTCTTCGTACATCGTATCAAACATGTCATCGATCAATTTTGGTATTGTATCAAAATCCGTGACTTTTGCACATTTTTTACGAAGGACAGGATGACCATAATGAACTATGTCCATTAGCGCCATTATGCTTGTGCTTCTACCTGTGTGTCTTCTTCTGTTACATTCCCAGCAAGACCGGCAATGGCTGATTTATTCACAGTGATGTTCATATTCTTGTCCACTTTCAAAACAACGACCTTACCGTTATTTTTAATTCCGGCAACACTGCCATGAATACCGCCGATGGTAATAACGCGGTCACCTTTTTTAATATTCTCCAGCATCTGGCGTTTTTCCTTTTGTCGCTTTGATTGGGGGCGGATCATCAAAAAATAAATGACTGCCATAATCAGGACAAAAGGTAAAAATGCAGCGAAGCCTCCTCCGCCTTGTCCTTCGGGTGCTGCTAATGCATATAGAAATTCCAATTATAACTCCTGTATAGTTGTTGAAAATTACCGAGAAAATATATGCTATTCAAAAAGCATTATAGAGGAATTGAAATCTGTATTGTGGTGCCATCAGATTTAGATAATTCTTTAACCTCTATTTTTCCGGAATGAATTTCTTCCACGATTCGTTTCACTAAAGAGAGCCCCAATCCCCAACCCTTTTCTGAACTTTTATAGTTTTAAAAGTTCAGTTAAACTAGATGATTACAACATATATAAATATAAATCTTATTAATAAATGAAACAATATATTTCGCCCATTTGGGAATCTTGCTATCGTCTATATGGGAATCTTGCTATCGTTAGACCCCGATAATTTAGGTAACAATATTTGTATTGTTGTTCCTTCCGTTTTAGACGTTTCTTTTACCCCGATTTTTCCATAATGTATATCTTCAATTATTCTTTTAACCAATGACAATCCCATGCCCCAGCCTTTCGATTTACTGCTGAAACCAGGGCGAAAAATATTTTTCCTGTCTTTATGGGGAATACCCCGGCCATTATCAGATATGGTAATAAAAATGGTGTCATCTACTTTCGTACTCTCAATTTCAATCTTCCCTTGATCATGATCAATTGCATCAATTGCATTTTTAATTATGTTTTCCAATGCCCAGGAAACGAGAATACTATTCCCATTTAATAATAATCCTTCTTCTACTTTATTAATTAGTTGAACATTTTTACCAATTGAGGGTAAACGACGTTCGAGATATGTTTTTACATTTTCAATAACATTAGATAAATCAAATTCCGCCATTTTTGCTTCTGAACCCATTTTGCTGAAGCGGTCTACAATCTGTTCTAAACGAGTGATGTCAGTAGACATTTCATCCAAAACTTCATCCAATTTTTGAGGATTATTTTTAATTATGTCCACCCAACCCATGAGGGCAGAAACTGGTGTACCCAATTGATGAGCTGTTTCCCTGGCCATTCCCACCCAAATATGTCTTTTTTCGCTATTTCTGATTAAAGAAAATCCTGCAAAACCCAAAATGATAAAAATAGCTACGGCTCCTATCTCAAGAAATGGTAACCACTGCAATCGTTTGATGAGAATAGAGTCACCATAATACAAATAGCCAATATTTAAATATTTACCTGAATTACTATCAACAAAATCCAATGGGATTGGTTTATTTTGGGCAGACATGGTTTTTTGATGCTGCAATAAGTCTTCCTGATTTAAATCTTTAGGCAGATTTTTAGAATAAATCGGTATATGATTTCGATCGGAATAAATGAGAGGAAATTGTACTTTTTTGATTATTTCATCGAAAACGAAACTCAAATTGGCATCCGATTCATCCTTGACAGTCGCCGCGATAATTTCTGCATACAGTTGGACTATTTCCCTGTTATCATTTCGCAATTTATTTACAATGGATTGTGAATAAATCAGCA
>JACNLB010000112.1 GCA_014381755.1 Fidelibacterota bacterium
TACCATTAGCTAACGTATATACTGTATCAAGGCCGATGAAGTCAGCCGCGACTTTTGCTAATAATTTATCTTTTGTTTTCGTGTTTTCCATTGATGGAATTTAAAATTTCTTCAAGCTATTTTTGAATAGAATATTATGAAAGAATTCTACAATTCTTTAAAATAAAAACAATCTTTATACCATTTTTCGTAACTTATTTTTTTATGGATGAACGTATCAATACTGCATTTTGCTTTGCCGATGCAAACTTGGGGTGGTTCATCACGAATATCGCTGTGCATCACCACAATAAATTTGCTGAACTTCTTTTTAGCATATTGCCCCATATTGGTGAGCGCTGAATAGGCAAAACCCATATCTTCATTAGTTCGATTACGGTCTGTACGAATATCCACCTGATAAACACGGCCCTCCCTTGTTTTATAAATATTAACTCCTAACAATTTTGGCGCTGAATGATTGCGTTGGAAATATCGGGGAGTCATGGATTTTAGTTCAGTATCGTTAAATTTTGGTTTGGCAATAATCAATAATGGTAGAAGTAATAAAATCAGTTTTTTCATTTCATTGTCTCCGTTTGTAAGCTAAATATAAAATGATCAAGAATAATCCGGCTATAATAAGAACAGTAATTTGTATTCGCTGCGGGGAATACACAACGGAAGCTGCTTCAATTACAACATCATCATTTATGTATTGCTGTAATCCAAATGACCACTTTAATGTGTCTCCGGAAATGGTATCCGCATTGGTGGACGTGATGGCTCCGGGCAATAATACCCAATATTTAAATTGATCATCCTGCAAATCACTCGTCAATTCTAATTCCTCTTCATAAACGTCGGTTGAATTGCTTAATAATGTACTGTAACCAATTGGCAAATCTTTACTAAAAGGCTTTAACATTTGATCGATAAAGGATTGTTTATTTTCCAGTTCATCAAATAAGTCCTTTTGGCTCACTCTGGCTAATGTATTGTGGATATGATTTTCAACCCGTTCAGCCATATCATTATCAATAGCAGTTGTGGGGTCATTTTGTAAATCATTCAGACCTTGCGAACACATATAATAAAAGGCTTCATCCAGCCAGCGAGTTGAATCAGAGTCGCTTTCTTGCAGGCTTCTGCCAAAGGAAGGATATTTACGAAAAACCTGCCGTCCTTTAAATATATTCTGTAACGTATATCGCGTTGCAAAATAACCATCCTTTCTTATTACCTGTATTGGATGTTGTAAAGTCGTTAACGAGTCATTTCTGGATGTAAAGATATATGATTGTGTTATGATCCCTTGAGTGGACATTGTCCAAATGTCATCATCATCTCTTTTTTCTTTTGTAATGTGGGTATTCCAGTCCGGACCGGCAGGGTGAGGGAAGTCATGGTTGAAGACATCTGATGAATCACCTTTAGTGATGAAATTCATTGTATAACGTCCATCGGGATAAACCTTAACACTAATGAGCGTTTCAACACAACCGGTGAAAAGTATACCGGCAATGGTAAGGGTAAAAAAATTAAGTCTATTCTTTTCGAACATAATCATAAATACGAGGTGCATAAATATAACAAATCCAACCGGTAAATAACCCAACTAGACAATCAATTGGATAATGAAAAGAACACACAATCGTAGAAAGAGTGATCAGCCAAAAAGCAATGATCCAAAACCATTTTCGACCGGGCAGAAATATATTTGCATAAACACACGTAATCATTGCTCCAGCAACATGCAGACTGGGGAAGGCACCACCGCCAGGATGGAGTTTATAAATCAAATTCATGATAGGAATCATTAATATACCATCGGGGATTATTTCTGCTCGTAAAGGGATTGGACCATCAGCGGGAAGAAAAATCAGAAGCCATTGGTGTAAAGTTGTCGTAAATATTATTACAAAAAGGTATTCATTGATTTTAGGGTGTCTTTTCTTATACACAATCCAAGCGGGTACGCCAAGTAACAGATAATACGCAAAATAGAAAAAATGAAAAATTTCCAGACCCAGAACATTTAATTTTTGTGGAAGTAATGAATAAAGTGGTAATTGAAAAATAGCCAGATCCCATTTTATTAGCATTGGATCCAAACTGAATGGAATGACTGAATATTGTAATGCACACGCTTGTGGATAATGCCAGATGAGCAAAAATACCGGATAGAATGCGTGAAGGAATTTAAACGGTTGACGTTTTAAGCGAGAAGCAGCTAAAGCTGAAAGAAAAATCCAGCTAGTAATGACAAAATTTAATTGAAGGTGTTCCGCCCAACCAGAAATAGCACTTTTGAATAATAGAATATGTACCGTAAGAAGCAGTTCATAGGCCAAAATCAGTTTATCAACAAGATTGAGCATTATTATAAACCCCCCCCTTCTTTGGCAGATGGGTTTTCTATTCTAACACCTCCCCGAAATCCCCTCCTCATACGAGGAGGGGTCTCGTGGGGTGGTGAAAAATAGTTAGTAAGGCGAAAAATTAACTGCTAAAACTAAAACGTCATCCGTAAAGAACTTTGAATCCCGCGGATAATAAGCAATGCGTCAGCGCCGGTTACGGACCCGGAAGGGTCGAAGTTTCCGGTAATCATATCTGCTTGCATGATACCTCGTTCAGAACATAAGGCCATGGCATTGTAAGCAAAATGACTGCTGGGAACGTCGCTGAAACGAGAAGGACTTTCACCGAAATACCGTGTTTCCAATCCAGCATCCCGTGTAGCCACGACCAATAAACGCTGCACAGCCATGGCGTATTCAGCTCTGGAAATAACTTCTTCCGGATAAAATTTTCTGTCCGGACTTATTTCCAAGACGCTGTATTTCGTCATTTCGTTGATCCATGTTTCTGCCCAATGTCCTTGGCTATCCGTTGGATTTGCTGCTGAGCTACCGCTTACGTTGGATTGTCCCGGTGTCTGAAACCCTGCATTCTGCTGGGGCATTTTGGCGAAAAGTTCGCTGATCTTTAATTCTTCCGCAAATAATACAGCAAGGTCAGCACGAGTTATTTTTTCGTGGAGAGCCACCTTCTTCCCAACGGGAGTCCCCGGCATGGCACGAACAATTTTTTGGGCTAAATTCCACTTGGCATCTGCTTTGCCGGCGTAATCACCTTTCTTTGCCACAACTTTTCGGAAATACGACCCGGCTTCTTCAAATTCATAATTGTACAAGTGAGCAACGCCATAATAGTATAGGGATGCTTCGTGATTTTTCTTTCGTTTCAGTGCTTTATCCAGCAGTTTTGTAGCACGTTTAAACCATTTCTTTTCATGTTCTCTCAACGTAATCCAGACTCGAGCACCCAATGCTAAAACATCGGGATCTTTCTTGCCTTTACTTACACCTTTATCTACATATTTTTTCGCTTCTTTTACGTTGCCAAGGTGGGCATGGGCGAGTCCCAAACCGCAATATCCGGGGGCAAATTTCTTATCGAGGTCGACGGAGCGCTGGAAAGATGTGAGTGCTGCGTTGTATTCACCTGTTTCTACTGCCCTCATACCCGCTTTAAAATGGTATTCAGGTGTGTCCACATCACTTTGTGGTTTTTGACTGCAGCCCGTAAGTAATAAGATTGCAAGTGTTAAATATAGAAAATGTTTCATGGTAGAACCCTTTTTGGTTAGTAAACTTGCTGGAATATAGGGTAAAATTGATTGAAAATAAAGCCTATGAATCTTATAATTTGATATAGATCACATAATGATGTTTATCATTGCATATCGAGGCACAATTAGATAATTTAGCTTAATATTCAATGCAGAGGATTAATAAAGAATGAAGATCATTTTACATACTAAAACGATTTGCATAGCCATCTGTTTAACCATGTCGTTCATTTGGGCTCAGGGACAAACGGCCCAGGGAGTCGGATATGGACAAACAAAAGATGCAGCTATTGAACAGGCGAAACGTGATGCTGTGGAAGTAGGCTTGGGTGCGTTTATTTCCTCTGAAACGGTCGTGACTGCCACATCCTTAAGCGATAATATTTATTCCAAAGCCCAGGGATTTATAAAAACATTTAAAATCGTTTCTGAAAGCAAAGGGCCGGATGGTTTATGGGAAATAACCATAGATGCAGAAGTAACCCAAATGCTGGATCAAGTCATGCAAGATGAAGCCGCACTCCAAACGTTGCTGAATGCCATGAATCGCCCTCGTATTATTTTTCTGATCCGTGAAGAAAATTTGATTGATAATACTCCTACTGATTTTGCGGAAACGAAACTATTAAGCATGTTTTATAATAAAGGGTTTGATGTAGTAGATCGTCAATTGGTTGCAGCTTTAAAAGGACAGCCTGACTATGAAAGCGCTCTTGCTGGGAATGTATCAGCTGCAGCAACAATAGCTACACAACTTGGAGCGGAAGTGATTGTGATTGGGATGGCCAAGATTTCATCAGGCGGAAAAGTGTATAATATGTATTCAGGTCAAGCAGATCTTAATGGAAAAATAGTTCGGGCGGATACGGGTGAAATTCTGGCTGTTGTTCCAAACGCTCATGGTAAAAAACCGCACATTTCAATTTCAACCGCAGGAGTAAATGCAACAAATGACGCAGCGGAAAAATTAGGGAATGAAATAATTAGGCAACTAATCCAAAAATGGAGCACACAGCAATCCAATTTCATCAAAGTATATATTGTTTTGAAAAATGCGGATTTTATGTCCTACATGACATTTGAATCCTTTTTAAAAGCACAGACTGTATCGGGAATCAGGAATGCTTACGCTAAAAGTTTGAATGAAAGTGTAGCAGAATTTGAAGTAGAATTCGAAGGAAAAGCCCAAGCGTTGGCCATGGGTTTAAGCCGAACATCCCCCGATGGGTTGGATTTTAAAGTAACCGGTCTTTCCGGAAATAGAATTACAGTAGAAATAATTCAATAACAGCGAGGTAAGTTATGAAAAAGCTAATCAGCATTTTATTTAGTGTCACAATTATTATGGCACAAAGTTCGTTTGTGGGTGAACAATTTGATAGGGGCTCCATTAATTATTCCGATCGGACTATCCAAGCAACAGGAATAGGATTTATACCGGAAAATGTGATCAATGCAGGACAGGCTCGCAGGGCTGCTCTTCGGATCGCAAAACAGGATGCCATGCGCCAGTTGATTGAAATTGTGAACGGTGTTGTTGTCACTAGTGAGACCACCATGAGCAATGCCATGTTTGATGATGTAATCAAGTCCCGCGTTCAAGGTGCGATCCGTGGTGCACGACAAGTGGGCGAACCGCGCTATTTAAGCGATACATCCATCGAAGTCACCTACGAAGTCCCCATGAGTGGAATTTCAGATGTTATAACACCACCCACAGGATTTCTCCCTTCAACTGCACCCGGCACAGCACCAGCGACAACTGAAACAAGCGGCCCAACGACATCAGGTATTACCGGTTTAATTATTGATGTTCGAGGATTGGGGTTACGTCCCGCCATGTCACCCAGAATTTTGGATCAAAACGGCGGAGTTGTGTATGGGCCAGGGAATTATACCCGGGAATATGCCATCCAAAATGGTGTTGCTGGTTATGCTAAAGGGCTTGATAAAGCATCTGCGGATGACAGAGTAAAAGGCAATCCACTGGTCATTAAAGGTGTGTCCGCCAGCGGTGCAAACAAGGCGGATATTGTTATTGCAAACGCCGATGTAATGAAAATACAATCTGCAAACAGTGCTCACGGCGTTCTACGGGATTGCCGGGTACTTTTTGTTTTAGATTGATAGATTAAAATTATTAGAAAGGAACGATGTGAATCAGATGATTAGATGGATAGGAATATTATTAATTGCAACCAGCCTTGGGTTTGGACAAGACGTGGGCGAAGTGGTTGTTGTACCGGATGACACAACCAAAGATCCCGGTTTAAAACCCGGCGACTTGGCTCCATCGTGGGCACTTATGTATGCCCCGGGTAAATTTGAATTTTTGAAAAACTGGACGGTAGAGCGGGACAAAAAATTGCGCAAATTTATGTCCCAACCGGATCGTTATCCCATGGTGTTAAGTTTTTTTGCTACATGGTGTAAACCCTGCATGAAAGAATTACCCCATCTTGAAAATGTATACTCAGCGTATAAAGATGCGCCAGTCAAATTTTTCCTGGTAGATATAACAGAGGCAACCCGAAACAACCCCGGTTTTGAAGATTCACCAAAAGCCGGACCATTCTTAGCTGATAAAGGTATTACCATCCCCATCTTATTCGACACCCGTGGAGTGGCTAAAGAACGCTATGGCGCAAAAACATTGCCTAGACTCTTTGTCATTGATAAATTCCAAACGATCCGTGAAGCAAGGCAGGGATTCCACGAAGGCGAAGATCTTGAAGGCGAATTATCCACACTGATTGATGAGTTGATTGCTGAAGAAGAATAAGGTGTGTTCCAGCGCACTGAACAATTAATATAACTTTTGATAAATTGGAGAGCATTATGCTGCAAACCAAGGGACATATTATAAAAACGTTCATCGGATTGCTGTTGCCGGTAATTTTACTGGCCCAGGGCAATCCTTCACTCAACGAAGAAACTGCTGCTGATTTAGCCGCCGGTAAGTATACTGTAGCCATATTGGACTTTGAAGGCCGCGGTATATCTCAATTGGAATCAGCAACTCTTACTGATCGTCTTTCGTCTGAATTGGCCAATACGGAAGCTGTCATCCTGGTTGAACGAGGTCAAATGTCAGAAATTCTTGATGAGCAGGGATTTCAGCAATCGGGCTGTACCTCCGATGAATGTGCTGCTGAAGTAGGTGCATTGCTGGGTGTTAAGAATATGATTTCAGGTGCATTTGGTAAATTGGGGAATACATACACCATTGATGCCAAAATGTTTTCCGTAGAATCAGGTGCGACGATTAAAACAGTCAGTAAAACCTATAAAGGTGAAATTGACGGCCTCATTACTGAAATTGAAATATTGGCTTGGGAAATCCTAGGCTTGACTCCTCCAGAACATTTACTTGCAAAGAAGAAACAACCGGAAGGCCCTGTCGCTCAAGTATCCCAAAAAGAAAAAGGCAGCAGCTGGCTGCTTTGGACAACGCTGGGACTTGCTGCAGCCGGTGGCGGAGCGTATTATTATATGAACTTAGAACAAGCACCGGCAACATTGCCTGCACCACCGGCAATGCCTGAATAACATAATGAGATTGCAGCACTACGAAGTGGACGCAATTAAATCAGCCGTTCACGATATTTTTGGTCAAAATACAAAAACGATCCTTTTTGGTAGTCGAGTGAATGATAATTTAAAAGGCGGTGATATTGATTTGTTTATTCTTCCATGTAAAGCAGAATCATTAGAGATATTATTTGATAAAAAAATCGAGTTTTTAGTATCATTGAAATCAAAAATTGGTGAACAAAAAATTGATGTCGTTATTGCAAAAAATAAAAATAGATTAATTGAACAAGAAGCGCTGAAAAATGGTGTTCTTTTATGAACATAAGAAGATCAAAAATTGAAAAAATACTAGGTGAATGTGATAAACATTTGACGAGAATACAATCAGCCGGTAAAAAAATGAAATCAATAATGCCAATGGACTCGAATCGTTTTGAGAATTTATCCGAAACGGAAGTGCAAATTATTGATCAATTTATATTTCGTTTTATGAAGCTACAGGATAGTATGGGAGAAAAATTATTTAGAGCGCTTCTTATATTTTTAGATGAAAATATTGAACAAAAACCCTTCATTGATATTCTTAACCGGTTAGAAAAATTAGAAATTATTGATGATGTCGAATCATGGAAACGGTTGAGAGATATTCGAAATGAATTATCTCATCAATATGAAGATGATAGCGAAGATATGAGTATTGCAATCAACAAAGTTTATCAAGAAAAAGAAACGATTGAAACGATATACAACAGAATTGTTCATTATTATGAATCGTTGTAAAAAAATAATTATAAAATGGTTAATATAGAAAAATTAAAGCCGGAAATCGTAGAAAGGTTAAAACCCTTGAAGCCTGACAAAATCATTTTGTTTGGAAGCTACGCCAACGGAACCGCTACGGAAGATAGTGATATTGATTTGTTTTTATTAAAAGACGATCTTCAGGCTGAAGAAATGAATAATTTTGAGATAGATGCTAAAATGAGATTATTGGATTTAATTTCAACATATAAAATCGGTTTTGATATCTTATCGTTTCCCACAAATAAAATATATGAAAGAGAAGATTACTTTTATAAAGTGGATGTATTGCAAAATGGAAAAGTCTGGTATGAATAAAACAGCCGCAAAAGAATGGCTTCAAAAAGCGTGGCACGATGTTAGTTCTGCAAAGATATTATTTGAAGCAAATCATTACACGGATACAATTGGAGTTGATTTAAACTATTCAATAGAAAAAATACTCAAGTCTTTTTTAGCATACGAAAATAAAAAAATAGAGAAGACACATGAACTATTTATTATCTATGAGTTAGTAAAATCATATTTAAAACTAGATAATCATGAAATTAAACTTTTAGTTATTGCTACAAAATATCATATAGCCGAAGCATATCCATCTTTTGAAAAACAAATGCCCTCAAGAAATGAAATAAAAGAAATATTAGAATTTACTGAAGGACTTTTTAGCCGGGTATGCACCATTCTTGATATTGATAAATCAGACGTGATGAAATGATAAATATAGAAAAATTAAAGCCGGAAATCGTAGAAAGGTTAAAACCCTTGAAGCCTGACAAAATCATTTTGTTTGGAAGCTACGCCAACGGAACCGCTACGGAAGATAGTGATATTGATTTATATGTAGTAACAAATGATGATTATATGCCAAAAAATTATGATGAAAATATGCAAGTATATCTGAAAGTAGCTTCTCAAATACAGGATATACTACAAAAATATCCTACTGATTTGATTACACACACAAAAAAAATGCACGAAAAATTTGTAAAATTAAATAGTTTTTTCTCACAAGAAATGCTATCTAAAGGAGTGTCATTATTGTGAGTGTTGAATTTGCAAATCGAAAAAGTTTACTCGGAGTTGTAAAACTCGAACGAAAACTTTCAGAAGCATTAGGAAAAAAAGTTGATTTAGTTACAGAAGAAGCAATTAGCCCATATATTCTTAAAGATGTTCTTCGTGATTTGGAGATAATCTATGCCTCGTAAAAGAAAAACACCGTTCGGAAATAAAGAGTAACCAAATGGACACAAAATTAGCAGTATTTCAACAAAAAGAAATTAGAAAAACAATACACGAGA
The DNA here is from genome assembly GCA_014381755.1 of Fidelibacterota bacterium. GTDB lineage: Bacteria > Fidelibacterota > Marinisomatia > Marinisomatales > TCS55 > UBA2126. Next base: position 9,256 of record JACNLB010000112.1, read on the forward strand.
ATGAATGGTGGTTTTCGATTAACGATATCATTGTTGCGCTGACTGATTCACAAGATCCTGCACAATATTTTAAAAGGATGAAAACCCGTGATTCTGAATTAAAAGCATTAACAGATAAAGGGGGGGTACAATTTGTACCACCCCTTAGACTTGCGTTAAAAACAACTGGTGGAATTCAAAAAACATATTGCTGGAATACGGAAGGAATTTTTCGGTTAATTCAATCCATCCCCTCACCAAAGGCAGAACCGTTTAAGCGTTGGTTGGCAAAAGTGGGATATGAACGGGTACAAGAAATCGAAGACCCTGAGCTTGCCACAAAACGAACTCGAGCTTTGTATATAGCAAAAGGATATTCTGATGGTTGGATTGAAAAACGAATGCGCGGAATTGCGATCAGGGATGAATTAACCGACGAATGGAAAGAGCGAGGAATCAAAGAGCAAATAGAATATGGGATATTAACAGCAGAAATATCAAAAGCGACCTTCGGTATGAGTCCAAGTCAGTACAAGGAATATAAAAATCTTAAACGAGAAAATTTGCGAGACCACATGACGGATTTAGAACTTATATTTTCAATGTTAGGCGAAAAAGCGACGACAGAAATAACCCAAGCAAACGATAGTGATGGATTCCCATATTTACGTAAAGATGCGATTGAAGGTGGTACAATAGCCGGAGATGCAAAAAAAGCATTAGAGAAAAAAACAGGAAAAAGCATCAGTACAAAAGAAAATTATCTTGAACAACCCGAAACACAAAAACAAGTAAAATGAAAACAGATTTTAA
>JACNLB010000151.1:0-5019 GCA_014381755.1 Fidelibacterota bacterium
CCAATTTCAGGTATTGGAATCGGTGCAAAAGGCATGCCCAGATTTTCAGTCAATTTTTGAATATTCAAGACATGGATCAAGGGCATATTCTGCTTCACAAAATTAACAACTGTACCTTCAATTCCTCCCTTTCGTGAAATAGCTTCAATATCATTTCGATAGACAACTCCCGGTGGCAGCAATTTTAAATTAAAGCTCGTTCCTAAACTAGCCACACCGCCGCCCACGTTCACCACAGCTTTGTAATTATGAGTTCCAAAATGGTCCATGCGCTGTTGAATATTATCCCGGAGGCTTTCCCCTTTGATTAATGGTATTTCGTACTCGGCAATATTGTCAGTAATCAATGTACGCCCTTTGGGACTCAACAGTCGCCCCTGGTCATTTCGACCGCCAATTGACGCTGCAATGGATCGTGCAGAAATGAATCCATATTCAAATAATAATGCTTCCATGTCCAGCCACGTCATGTCCGGATCATTGGCTCCCCATTGAGATGCGCCTATGGACGTAATCACCACAGGATGAATATTCATTGCGTCGCAAGCAATAAGCATAGCCATATTGGCTCCCGGCATGGAACCGGTGAGCATGACAGCAATCGTATCTCCCGACTGCAATTTAGCTTGATGCAATAGTTCTACCATGGCAGCGGAGAAATTGGGATCCAATGTGGTTAATTTTGCATCGAGGTCACCTTCATCTGTCGTGGTTAAACTGAATTGTGATCCGACTAATCCTGTTTCGTTTGGATCATTTTCACCATCCACAAATACACCTTTTTCCAAACGGACATCTTTTAGCATTTCCATGGCTTTTTCCATGCGTTCAGCCGCTTGTACTTTTGTTTCGTACGTTTCAGAAATAATTTCTACGCGAGAAAAGAATGCGACTGCAAAAACAATGACTGCTACCGAAGCCATTATGACCAATGAAGATGTCTTTTGAATAACAGGAATAAATGGTTTAGAATGCTGTTGATCAGACATCCAATTGCCCTCCAGATAGCATCATAACCAACAGTTTGACTAAAACAGCTGTTATTAGAATAACAGATAGCGTTCTGGGAACTCCCTGTCTGTCCATCCAGCTGGCAATGAGTCCGGGAATGATATTTCCGATTACTGCATAGGAAAATGTGTCCACCGGTGAAAAAATGAGATTTCGCGATATATAACCGGCTATAAATCCCAACAGCAAGGTCAGGACTAAACGGCGTTTGCCGTAAATAAACATGTAGTTGCTCAAAAACTTTACGATTCCAATAACAACAATCGCTGCCAGAAACGTCATAAGAATTTGATCCGGTTGATGTAGATATAAAGCAATGTAACCAGGCACTATCACACCCCCAGCCGTTACGCCCAATGTTTCAGATAAAATCAGGCTAAAGGCAATTCCCAGTCCTATGGTAATTTCAATCATTATGAAACTTTATATTCCATTAATGTATCAATCAATTCCTGTCCAAACCCCACTTGGTTTCCCATTGCAAATAAAAGTGAATCTTTGGGCAGCAATTCATATTGCTTAATCGTCTTACTCATAGATTCTGTTTCATCAATCACTTCTGATCTCGTTTGCGGTGAATGATACTCCACATGCTTTACCATTGAATCCACTTTTTGACCACGCACGATAGAACGATCCGGTTTAATATCCTCATAAATCAATTGGAGTAATTGTCGTGTGCGGCTTCGCCGATCCTCACGTGAATTGAGATAAACACACGTTTCACCTTCCACAGGATAGCGCCGTTCCACAAAATTCCAGATCTGCAACGTGGAAACAGGATCATTGGCAGCCATGGAATTAATAAATAGAATAGGTCCATTTCCAAAATCAAGTTTTTGAACGACTAATGCACCTAAATCCGGTTTAACCTTTTTCATACCTTCTAGGGCAACCTTCTTATCAACTCCAGCCTCAACACAAACATCTAACGCTACAGCGACATTTTGAGGATGTTCGAGATAAGTAAAATCTTTCAAATCTTCTTCCAAAACTGTGGATTCATCTGATGCATTTAGATCTGTATTTCGAGATTTTGCAACCGATGCAATAGTTTCAACCATATCGTTCTCACCTACAATCATTTTACCATTAAATGGTATTGTGTTGGCTAAAGAAAGTCGTACATCATCCAACGTTGGACCCATTTCCTCCAAATGATCGGGACGGGCATTGGTGATAACACCAATATGCGATTTAACCATTTGTTGTTCGGAAATCCATTGATATTGAGGTTGGACAGCCATACACTCCATGACAACAGCATCGGGCTTTTCCTGAGCAAAAAATCGCATTAATCTTACTTGTTCACCGATGGATGCTGAACGTAATCGATGGATAATTCGATCTTTGCCCTGTGAATCAATAACTCGAGGAGCGGTACCGGTTGTTTTGGCAAATGTTCGTAATCCGCCGGCGCGAAGCCCGGCTGCGATTAATCGCGTAACGCTGGATTTACCTCGAGTTCCATTAACATGAATGCGTAGTGGAATTGCTGTCAGGCTATTCTGATGTTGCCAAAATTCAATCGCTCCTATTATGAGGAGAATGAGCGTTAGCACACTCAATATATAGATAGGTGTCAGTGGCATAAATCATTATCCTGGGGAATCAATAACCCATAATAATTTGAACAATCCCTATCATGTCCAAGATATTAATGATTTCATCCTGGTTCATGTCAGCTAAGTAGGGGTTTAGATTTGAGGTTCCTTGGTCCAGGATGTAGTCTACTAATATTAAAACGTCACTTACATCCAATTCACCATCTTGATTTATATCACCACGCATGCGAATATCCGATCCTCGGGTTGTAATCAAAATAGCTGTTTCATCGTTCAAAGCCATAGCAGCAGTCGGATATTGATTATTGAATGTGTATTGTAGTCCTTTGGTAGCCGTAACATCTTCGATTCCGACTGTGCAATACGCTCCATGAATCTGTCCCCAACTATAATTGCCTGTAGACGTATTGTTAAACGTTTGATACTGAATCAGGATTTCACCATCGCCTGTTGGTGTAAAATAAAACGCCGGATCTTTCAAAATAACCTGAAATGTTTCTATGCTGTTATTGTCATACGTGCGCATTCGTGACCATTGAATGATAAATTGGTGATTTTCCGTATCGTGATATTTATATACACGTCCATTTGATGTTGTGGTCATATCATCCCAAAATGCTGCAATCATGGGTGACGGACCTCCAGGTCCCGGGATCGAATAATTTCTGAATGATTGCATTTCGGTGTACCCCATAGCAATCCAACCATTTGAGCATACAGAGATTTGTCCATAAACCTGGCCGTACATCCTGAATTGGAATGGAAGGGTCACTTGTTGAACATCATCACCATTATTACCATAATCCAAAATGGGGATATGAATACCACTACCACCAAAGCGATCATCAATTTCGATCCAATTATAAAAAGGAGCATTGGAATAGATTTGGTCACCGCTATCATATATATAGTAACCATGCTCATCCGGACCTAAAGGATCATTTACTGTAACTGTTCCAATTTGCAAAGTAAATGGACGAATGATTTCAAAACCGTCCTGTCCGGTAATGGTCAAAAATAAATGAGCAATTGTTCCGGGGATTATTTCTTCATCTGCTGTTACTGTAAAATGATCTACGCTGCTGGTCATTTGTCCGGATAGGATCGCTCCCCATAACCCACTATTATCAGTGATTTCTAATGTAGGTAAATTTGTATTTAAAACAGCCGATACATTCATTGCATTAACAGATCCAGAATTTGAAAAAGTAAATTGAAGTTCTGCTGTTTCACCTGGATCTAAAACGCCATCGCCTGCACCTAATACATTTACGCTGACAACATCAAGAAAAGATCCCGCTGTATTATACACGAGCATACCTTCCCAAGAGTTACTGCTATCATCAATTAGTGTTAATCTTAATTCAACAACTTGACCTTCAATTATATTATTATTTAACTCAATAACGAATTGTTCTGTTGGAATAAGCGTCTCATTCGAATCAAGATTTCCGTAAGTAATTGTTCCCTCGTTAACTGTAATATTGCTGCTATGAGCTGTTAAAGTTCCTGTTAAGCCGTCAACAGATGTTGTACCAAAATTTTGCACCGGGATTGTGAGTTCAATAATTTCACTGCTATTCAATATTCCATCGCTATTACCATTAGAAGGCGCATTTCCGTCATCATCGATTATCACTTGATTAGATAGAAGATTGACATTGGTTTCCGCATCATTAATCATAATAGTACCTTGATGAGGAATATAATTTTTTGCTGTTACCGTTACAGACATATTTCCTGCAGCAAATGAATTGATCGGTAACGTTACATTTCCAGACGCATCGGTAAAACCTGTTTCAAATACTTCATCACTCCCTTTTAGAATTGTTACAGCTGCACCCTGCATATTATTACCATCACTATTTGCTACATGTATATCAATAAAATTCGTACCTCGATCTATATTGTTCTCATATGTCAATAAAAATGATTGCGGTATTGCCGTCCACATGCGCAAGGCAGGATCTCCCATTAGATTGTTCCAATGAGTAAAAATACTAACAAAACTATTTGGATTGGATGGATATGTTTGATACAAATGCAACTTACCCCTGACCAAAGCTGCTGATGGCGTTTCTAAACCATCTGCAAAGACACCATAATAGAATCCCAAATCAACAGCATTATTAAACATTGTATGTGTGCCTAATGTCGCAGTACCGATTGAAGCTACAGCACCTTTAGGTTGTGAAGGTGTACCAGCTCTAATAAATGATTCACTCAAAGATGTACCTGAAGCAAAGGAACCCGTACCACATGTAATTACAGTTGCTATGCTTAATTTGAATCCATTGCTCAAACCACTTATATGCCCTGAATTAAATCCACTGACTCCATAGTACCCACGGTAATTGAAGAATGTCAGACCATCATTCAGATTATTTACCATTTGGCTTGAAAATGGTGAGTTATAAACTGTTCGAACATCATTATAACCACC
>JACNLB010000151.1:5936-10039 GCA_014381755.1 Fidelibacterota bacterium
AGTAAATCAACATTTTCAATTATATCTGATGAAATTATTCTTACGTGGGCATCATAAGTCTTTCCGGGTTCAACTGCATAAAAAGTTGTAATAACAGGTAATTCCGGCTGCCCTTCCAATGAGGTTTGTCCCGCTCCTTCCATGGTGGGGCGTTTGAAAGTTTGGCCGTTTATACTTACATCTTCTAATTCATAATCAGGTATATTGAATTGCAAGATATGGTCACCCTTCACTTGAGATTTTAATTCAAACCCTTGAATCAGTTCATTTTCTACAGCAGCATTTAGTAAACTGAAAAATCCAATAGTGATTATCAGTGTTAAGCGTGTATGGGATTGTTTCATATTCATTTCCTGTTTTTTTTAAAGTAAAAGAAATTTATCAAACCAGAATCCTACATGGGATCCCAGAAAAAGCATTATGACAGCACTCATAACAAGATAGGGTGCAAACGGGAGTGGGCGGTTTCTGTCGAACCCTTTTTTCAGAGAAATTGACAGCCAAGCTATAATACCCAAAAGTGCTGCAAAAAATAGTGATATCATCATGTCCCAAGGTCCAAGCCAAGCTCCAAGAATTAATCCCAATTGGATGTCACCCCAGCCCATTCCCTGGCGACGTGTCATTAGAAATGTCAAACCCATCATTAGAAGTGGAATCGCTACTCCAGCCAACGCTCCCCATAAAACGAATTTCCATTCAAGAATACCTATAATCACACTTAAACTAATCATGATTGTGCCGGAAATAATTAAAGATAGGGGAATCATCATTGTTTTTAGGTCGATCCATGCTAATGCAATTAAAATTGATGAAAACACTGCAGTCATGGTTGCGAGCAATGGGTTAAAAATAAAAAAACAAATACCCCATACACATCCGGTGATTGCTTCCACGATTGGATATTGCCAGGAAATAGACTCATCACACACTGCGCATTTGCCATTTTGAATAAAAAAGGAAACCAATGGAATATTTTGATACCAGGGAATCATTTTTTTACAATGAGGGCAATGAGATCTAGGACTCCAAATCGATTCTTCTCTGGGCAAGCGATAGATAAGCACATTGAGAAAACTGCCAACAATAGAACCTATAATAAATGCAGTAATGACGGGTAACAAGACCATTATAATCCTTGCTGTAATGCTGATCCCAAATAGAATACAGGTAAATAGGTTACAATGACCATAACAGCAATAACCAATCCAACCAATAGGATAAGTATTGGCTCAATTAAAGTTGTCATACGATCAACCAATGCATTCACCTGTTTATAATAATAATCAGATGCATTATCCAATAATGAATCCAACTCACCCGTTTCTTCACCCGTAGCTGTTAATTGCAATAATATTGCAGGAAACCGTTCTGTTCTCCGTAAAGCAGTACTGATATTAAACCCGTCACGAATATATTCTGTCGCATCTTCTATGGCATTTTCATATACACGGTTTTCGACAATCTTTTTCATAAGATGCATGGATTCAATAACCGGCACACCTGCACCAATTAAAATACCGGCAGTCTTGGAAAATTTATTTAATATGGACTGTTCAACTAATGCACCAAACACAGGGCTGTTTAATTTGATAGTGTCTATGACATATCCGCCACGTCTTGTTTTTGAAATAATCCAAATGCCAGAAAAAATGCAAAAAATTGAAAATATTATTTTGCCAAAATTATAACTCATCCATTCACTAATTACAACCATCATTTGAGTTGCAGCGGGCAGACTGGCACCTAATTGGGCGTACACTTCTGAAAATTTTGGTATAATCCATATAAACATACTCGCCATCATAGCAAAAAGAAAACCAACCATGAATACGGGATAGGTCATTGCAGATCGAACTTTTCGACGTACGTCATCCAGGTTTTCTAAATAAGTCGCTAATTGGTCCATAATAACATTCAAGTTTCCACTGACTTCGCCTGCTTTAGTTAATGCAATATAAAGATTGCTGAATACACCGGGATGTTTCTGCATGGATTCAGAGAGAGATAACCCCTTACGAATATTTTCACTAACGTTGATTAAAACTTTTTTCAATCGAGTATGTTTCTCTTCTGCAGCTAATCCATGAATGGATCTTTCTAATGTTAAACCGGCTGAATACATTGTGGCTAACTGTCGGGTAAAAAATACCAAATTACTCAACGGTATACGGTTTTTCATCCGCTCAAATGAGAGGTTTATTTCATCAATGAACGGGCCGATGAAATCCCAGCTTGTATCCACTTCCTGCAGATTAACAATGATTTGATTATTGGCTGCTAATTTCTGCATAGCTAAGTCAATGCTATCCGCGCGTAATTCCCCTTCGCGGCGAGAACCGGCTTCATCTTTAATCAAATAAGAAAAAACAGGCATCAAAGGTCCTCAACAGTTGACCGCAATATTTCTGAAATTGTTGTATCACCGACAAGTAATTTGCGTATAGCACTGTCCCTAAGAGTGGCCATTCCATCATCCATAGCTTTTTGACGTATCACTCCTTCATTGGCATTATCAAAAACCAATCCGCGTATTTCCTTTGTCATGGTAATTAATTCAAAGATTCCTGTTCTACCATGATAACCTGTATTCCTGCAATGGCTGCACCCTTTCCCTTTAAAAAGTTTATTACCATTCAACTTGGATTTTTCCAAGCCAACCATTTCAAGTTCTTCTTTTGTTGGAGTATACGATTCTTTACAATTTTCGCAGATGGTTCTCACCAATCGCTGCGCCATAACAAGATTTAAACAGGAACCAACTAAAAATGGTTTAACACCAATATCCAGCAATCTGGTAATGGTTGAAGCGGCATCATTGGCGTGAACAGTGGAAAAAACAAGATGACCCGTTAATGAAAATTTCACTGCTATATCCGCCGTTTCTTCATCACGAATTTCACCAATTAGCAAGATATCAGGATCTTGCCGCAAGATAGAACGCAATGAAGCCGAAAAGGATAATCCTATATCTTCGTGTGTCTGAACCTGGTTAACACCATCCAACTGATATTCAACAGGATCTTCTACAGTAGTAATATTAGTACCTTCACTTTTAATTTCTTTTAGAGATGCATATAGACTGGTGGATTTACCGCTACCCGTTGGTCCGGATACCACAACCATACCATATGGCTGGGAAATTACACGTTTGAAGATTGTGTACATATCCTGTTCAAAACCCAGGCTCTTTAAGTTAAAATCAAAGCCAGTTTTGTCCAGAAGTCGCATGACAACTTTTTCACCATATACTGTAGGCAATATGGAAACTCGAACATCAATTTCACGGTTCGCCCCTTTAATGGTAAAACGGCCATCTTGAGGCAAACGTCGTTCGGCTATATTCAACTTGGATAGAATTTTAATGCGGGTGACCAAACCACTTAAAGACGTTATAGGAGGTGTCATGATTGTTTGCAAAACACCATCAATTCTGATACGGACATTTACATTTTTCTTTTGGGGCTCAATATGGACGTCGGTGGCTCTTTCCTTGATGGCTTCCTGAAGAATCAAATTTACCAGTTTTACAATAGGTGCATCTTCTGCCGAAACTTTATCAGGCGAAAGATCCACTTCTTCAGCATTTTCATCATCCCCGGTAATAACTTTAATTCCTTCGAACACTTCTTCCACTTCACCCGATTGACGAATCTTGCCATAAAGTTCATCCATGGCGCGTTGAAGCCCGGAAGAGCCTGCGACCAACACATCCGGAGTCAGATTAGTGAGTCGTTTCAGATTATCAATGGCAACTAGGTCTTCCGGGTCTTCCATTGCCACTTGGATAGTGGAATTAGATTTTGCCAGCGCCAGTAGTTTATGTTCACGGGCAAAATCCTCGGGTATCAATTTGACGACAGCCTGTTCTGCTTTGAACAAGTTATCTTCGTCGACAGATTGATATCCTAACTGCATGGCATACACTTCCACCAAGTCATTTTCAGTAATCAGACTACTATTTATAAGAGTTGCACCCAATTTTTCACCGGATTTTTGCTGTTCCGCTAAAGCTCTATTGAGTTGTGATTCATCAATTTTGTCAAGATGAACCAGGATTTCTCCGATTTTTGAAAACTGGGGATTAAATTCAGTCATTATCA
>JACNLB010000138.1 GCA_014381755.1 Fidelibacterota bacterium
GCACTGCCCCATCTTTCGAAAAATGCCAGATTCGGTTTATAAGCTGCTGCAAATTCCCGTGTCGCATCGATAACCTTTTTCGTATGCGTTTTTAAGTCATCCAAACTTGGATTTTCTGATGGTAAGTTTTCCGGATTAATATCTAATCCTACACAGAGCCAGGACTGTTTTGCTGTAATATGCTGTGAAAGTCGGGAATTGAAAGATTCCATCGGCGGCGAATTTACCGAACCTCCTACCAAACTTCGAAGAAAGAACATGAATTTTTCTTCGTACTGAAGGAATAGAATGATTGAAGCATTTCAAGTGCTTTAGATTTAAGTATACTTGAGATTTTTCTCCCACCGATAAATCGGAGTTATCAAGCTGACAATATAGTTTTATACCATACTTTCATTGTTAAATTGCAAAGCTCTATTTGTAAAGTAATTATAGGATTCCAGCAATGAAAAAGATTATCAAATATTTATCATTTCTATTACTAATCACACTTCTCCCAGCCCAGGAACATGATGACAAACATCAATCCAATAAACACAGTTTCAGCGATGCTAAACGCTGGGCAAAAATGTTTGAAAATCCTGAGAGAGATGAATGGCAGCAACCGGATTTTGTCATTCAATCTATGAATATCGAACCTAACGATATCATTGTGGATATTGGTTCAGCTACGGGATATTTCCCAGTTAGATTCGCAAAGGTTGTTCACAGGGGAAATGTGATTGGCGTAGACGTGGAAAAAGACATGGTAGATTACTTGAATCATCGCGCCCAAGAAGAAGGCCTATTTAATCTAAAAAGTATTTTAGGAGAATTTCATGACCCGAAAATTCCCTTACCTGTTGACATTGTGTTCATCTGCAATACCTATCATCATATAGAAGATCGTGTAGCTTACTTTAAAAATATAAAAAGGAAGTTTAAACCGGACGGAAAATTAATTATCGTAGATTTTAGGAAAGGTGATTTACCTGTGGGTCCGCCTGATAAACATAAACTTACCCCGGAAGATGTCATAAAGGAATTGGGAAAAGCCGGATATTTATTGACAGATCATCAAAAAGATCTGCCCTACCAATATATGCTGACGTTTATAATTGGAGATTCCTAACCGATAATGGAACAGCTTTCGCTTGATATTGAACACCGCTCTAAATCCCGAATCATCGCTTCGTCCGGTGTTTTTCAAGTCGAACTTTTGCAGCATGTGGGCGAAGACGACTATCCACAGCTCATTAGGATTTCCGAGCATTTGTCAGATGAATACGGTGAAAAGGCCGTTCTTTCCAAGGCGACCATACATAAATATTTTAATAAACCATCTTCACTGCCATTCATCGCCCGTTACCGTGGAGAAATTATCGGTTTTATTATTGGTGTAGCGATTGAAGATTTATCATCAGAACCCTGGGCTCGCTTGGACGAAAACTTTGGGGAGGGCAACACCCTATATACCTACGCTTTTGTCATCATGGATAAGTATTTGGGTAACGGCTATGCTAAAATTTTGAAACGTGTTTATTTAAGCTGGGCAAAGAAGCGGGACGGCATTCGCTTTATTACAGGTCATGTAAAACTGGGCAAGTCTTCCAAATTTACCGGTGATATAAAAATCATTAACCGGGTGGATAATTGGCAGGGTACGGGATTTACCTTTGAATATTATAGCCGTGATCTGGGTCCCAAACCTGATTTCACACAGATACAAAATCCGCCTTTAGCGAAGACAATTTAAGCACTGTAGTCACAACATAAGTTGGGGTGACTGCTTACCCACTCAACATAATCTCCACCTCAAAATTCAGCAAATCCCCTGCCTTTATAAAAAATGAATCACCGGTTATTAATTTCATTTTGTATTTCTTAACATGTGCTGCTACCAACGCATCGGGAGTGCTCATGGAAAACCCTTTTTTAAACAGTGATTTTCTGATATTACCAGCCTGTTTAAAATCATCGTATTTAATGGGTAAATATGTTAATCCGGATAGCATTTTTTCAATTTGCTTTTTATTTTTTGGTGTCCGAGCTCCCGACAAAAGTTCAGTGAGAACAATCCCGTTATAATAAACAATTTTCTGCCGGACAGCAGAAATAATCACTTCATGATCTGTTAGCGGTATTCCCTTTAAATAATCAATAAGAAAAGACGTATCAAGAAACAGTGGGTTCATTTACAGATCCCGGCTCAATTATAGACTCTTCCAGTTCTCTCCATTTTCTAACAGTTTTTGTTGACACAGGATAATCATCAATGGAACCAAAAGAATCAATAAATGATTCTACATTAACATTTGCTATCAATTCTTTTAACCCCGCTTCAATAACGGCTTTTTTCGTTTTTAACCCGGTGACGTCCAACGCTTCTTCAATCAATGTTTTATCAATATCTAATGTTGTTCTCATGGCTTTAATTTATGCATTAATGATGCATAATTACAATGCATAATATTACTATTTTTTAGTCAGCAGACTCACCCCAACCAACGCAATGACCGAGCAGCAAATGGCCGGCAGCACTTCATCTACTGAACCATAAATTCCTTCTGGCAGCCACGTCCACAAAGCAGGAACTTCTTTCCACAACAGCGTCATAACCGTTCCTGAAATGATGGATGCAACAGCACCTTCTTTCGTAGCATTTTTCCAAAATAACGCCGCAACCAAAACAGGCGTAATGGCTGCGCCATAAATAGTGTAGGCGTAAAGCGCCCGTTCAAAAAAGCCTTCCGATTCCGCAAAACCCCTGGAAACAATAAAAGCAACAATACCCAGCACTAACACCAACAGTCGACTTAAAAGGACAATTTTCTTTTCCGAAGCATTGGGATTAATATAATTCAAATAAATATCGCGCATTAAGGTGGTGGCCGGCACCAGCAAAAAAGAGTCTGCTGTGGAAATAATAATACCCACAATAGTGGTCATCATGATAGCTCCCAAGAAAGTTGGCAGTAATTGGTGAGCTGCATAAATCAAAACATGTTTGCCTACATCTGCATCGGCAATCATGGAAGAGCTCACCCAAGCAGAAGCAATAATGAGTAATTCGATAATGACGACTGCAAATACAAGTATCTTGGTTGCGGACTTGGCGCCTTCAGCGTTTCGGCTGGCAAAAAACCGCTGGTACATATTGGCATCACCCAACACCAGTAAAAAGGGTGGTAAGCAGAAATTGATAATGTCCATCCCGGAATACACACCAAAAAACTGCATGTGCTGATCTTTGCCCATATTCGCAAAAGCGACTTCCATCCCACTCCAGCCACCAGCCTTAAACCAGAGAATTGGAAAAGCAATCATCAGAGAAATGGTCATAATAATGCCATTACCCACATCCGTGTAAGCCACGCTCACCAGCCCCGCCAGCATGGTGTAGGCAATAATAAACACTGCAGCAATAACGGTAGCCATTTCAATAGAGATCAGGGAAACGCCGTGTTCATCCGTAAGGATAGTTGAAATGACGGCGCCGCCGGCGTTGTATTGATAGCTCACAATTACCATGTAAGCCATGACCAAAGCAAATACGCTCAAGAGTCGCGCTCCCGGACCGTAGCGGTCGCCGATGATTTCCGGTACGGTGAATTTTTCAAAGCTGCGGACTTTTCCCGCAATTTGTGTCAATAAAATAATTCCCAATGTTCCGCCGATGGGCAGAATCAATGCGGCCATACCCGTTTCGTAGGTTTTCCCGGCATTACCCAAAATGGAGCCTGTACCGATCCACGTTGCCAACATAGTACCTACCAAAACCCATGGTGAAAGGCTTCTCCCAGCTACAGCAAAGTCCGCTTGTGTTTTGATTTTTTTGGATTTGTATATCCCCACACCGATCAGCGTGAAGAGATAGAGCAGGATTATGGTAAGGTAAGTCATTTTATAATGTCATTCTGTAAAATATGATGAGTTATTTGGGATATTAATTTTCAATTTATTTTAGTTTGTCGGGATGGCAAAGAATTTCAAAGATTTACATATTGGATATATAATACATTTTAAAATGACATTAGTCATGGATCATCATTTCACGAATATAACGAATAGGAATGGACCCATAAGAAAGCAATTCTTCATGAAATTTCTTCAAAACAAAATCATCTCCCTCCTGTTTTTTGTAATCTTCCAATAATTCTAAAAAGAGAATATATCCGGTAAAATAAGTAGCCAATTGCGTTGATGTCAATTGCGCCCTGCGCCACTTCCCATTGGCTTCAGATTCTTCCTGAAATGTTTCATTGATCATCAAGTCCAAGGCTTCCTGTTTAGTCATTCGTTCTGCGTGAATTTTTTGATCGATGATGGCATTGGCAATTCCCCGGAGTTTCCATTTCTTCGCCACTAAACTGTATCGCGGATCGCCATCGCCAAGTCCGGCGTTCACCATCATATCTTCCGTATAATGTGCCCAGCCTTCAATCATAACTCCGCTGCCGAAAGATGCCCGCACCAACGACGGATGTCGATTGGCATAATAGAGCTGAACGTAATGCCCCGGCAATGCTTCGTGGATGGACAGGATTTTCATGGAAATGGTATTGTATTCTTCCAAAAATGATTCCGCTTGTTCGTCCGTCCAGTCTTCCGGGATAGGTGACACATTATAAAATGTGGGTAGATTGCTCTCCAAAGGTCCCGGCGATTGCAAAGACGCTCCGCTCACTCCGCGCTGATATTCCGGTGTTTCACGAATTTCCAATGGCTTGGAATCGTCTAATGTTAAAAGATTTTTATCACGGATGAATTGTTCCAGTTCCGCAATCGTCTCCCGAGCTGCTTCCACTACCTGATCTCGCGGTGCATGATCTTCCGCAATTTTGTCCAATACTCGTCGCGTCATTTTTAATTTATTTTCATGACTATCTGTAACTGGTGTTTCTCCAAACCATTCAGTATATAATGGTTCGGCCAATTCAAACATTTCATTCTGGACGACACGCAAATGACGCTCGGCCCTTTCCATGACTTCCGGTGCAGAAATGCCTTCCTTTAGAGTATGAAATAATTTTTTATTATACATCTGCCGACCAATTCTAAAATCCCGAAAAGATTCATCGTTCTGGTGACTTTCCAGAAATGTAATAAATTCTTCCAAAGCTTGTTTTGCCAATTCTGCGTTGTGTTCAAAATTCTTACGGTAGTCATCCTTGAGTTGCGCCGCCATTTCCGGAATAGTTGAATCGAACATTTTCGCCAATCCTTTGGCTTGCTTTATAGCCGTCACCAAATGCGGTTTAGGAAATTCTGCCAGATTTTCTTGTGCTTGGGCTAAATATTCAGATGTGGCTAAAAACCGTCTGGATAAATTCTCCGCCCGTTCTTCTATCGGAGCAAAATCATAGGCTAACAAACTTTCATAAGCGTAACCCAAACCCCACATATATTCCATTGGATTCCATGAAAAACTTCGCAGTTCATCCATGTTAAAAAAACTGGATTCAATCATATCGAGCAAAATATGGCGGTCGATGCGGTCATTATCATTCAACGATTCACCATCGACGGCTTCCAGTTCTTCTTTGACTTCAAGTAAATGAACACGTTCTTTTTCACGGCCTTTTGCACTCATATCCGGCAATTCGCCATCGTAATCGTGGATGCCAATCCACGTGGCGGAAGTGGGGTTGTTGGCAAAATGCCAGTCCAAAAAATCATCACGAACAGTTTGAAAACGAAATGTGGCTGCATTCAACATAATGAAATATATAGTCAGAGCCACGAGAGCGGTGAAGAAAATAACATATTTAAGCGGAGTTTTATTCATCTTGTGCCTGTGAAATTAATTTTATCGTCTGCAAATTCCAACAGTACTATGCACCCAAACAAGACAATATATATATACCTTTTCATGCTGTCTTTCGCGGCGTGTTCAGGAAAAGGAAGTGAACATAAATTGAATCATTTAGCAAACGAACAAAGCCCTTATCTTCTTCAACACGCCGATAATCCTGTGGATTGGTACCCTTGGGGAGAAGAAGCATTCGCCAAAGCGAAAGCAGAAAATAAACCAATTTTCCTATCTATCGGTTATTCTACCTGCCACTGGTGTCATGTGATGGAACATGAATCGTTTGAAGATGACAGTGTTGCCAAACTCCTGAACGATTGGTTCGTGAGTATTAAAGTGGATCGGGAAGAACTACCGGAAATTGACCACGTATATATGTCCGTTTGCCAAGCCATGACCGGCCGCGGCGGCTGGCCATTGACGATTGTCATGACTCCCGATAAAGAGCCTTTTTTTGCCGGGACGTACTTTCCCAAGGACGGCAGAGGTCAACGCCCGGGAATGCTCCAGCTTCTACCCATTTTGAATGATGCATGGACAAATAAGCGAGCTGAAATAATGAAATCCGTTGACCAAGTGAAATCCTATCTAGTTCGAGCCAACACACGAATATTAGGTGAGGAGCTTGATCCAAAAATACTGGAGACTGCTTATGATGATTTTGTAAAACGATTTGATCAGGACAAGGGCGGTTTTGGGAAAGCACCCAAATTCCCATCTCCTCATAATTTAATTTATTTACTCCGTTACTACCACAGCACCAAAAATCAGAATGCATTGCTTATGGTGGAAACAACACTCAAAAATATGCGTTTGGGCGGTATTTATGATCATATCGGTTTTGGCTTTCACCGTTATTCTACAGATAAGAAATGGCTGGTCCCCCATTTTGAAAAAATGCTTTACGATCAAGCTATGTTGGCGATGGCGTATTTGGAAGCATATCAAATTACTCAAAATGAATTTTATGCCTCAACAGCCAAAGAAATATTTACATACGTTTTGAGAGATATGACCAATCCGGAAGGCGGATTCTATTCCGCAGAAGATGCGGACAGCGAAGGCGAAGAAGGAAAATTTTACGTTTGGACTGATAAAGAAATAATCGATATCCTTGGTGAAAAGGATGGATTAACATTCAATACAATTTTCAATGTCCACCCCGGTGGAAATTTTCATGATGAAGCATCCGGACAACAATCGGGACAAAATATTCTTCATCTGGAAAAACGTATTAAATATACTGCAGAAACCATGAATATTTCTGCTGATGAACTGCATGAAAAAATTGAACACTGGCGGGAAAAGCTGTTTAATATCCGAGAAAAACGTATTCATCCATTAAAAGATGATAAAATTCTAACAGATTGGAATGGACTCATGATTGCTGCCTTGGCCAGAGGCAATATTGCATTGGACGATCCATCCTATGCAGAAGCTGCTCAAAATTCTGCAGATTTTGTACTGAACGAATTAAGAACAAAAGACGGACATCTGCTTAAACGTCACCGTAATGGAAAATCATCCCTAGATGCTCATTTGGACGATTATGCATTTATGATCTGGGGTTTGTTAGAATTGTATGATGCAAATTTCAATCCGGCAAATTTATCTGCTGCTATAGAACTGGCAAACATAATGGTGGAAGATTTCTGGAATGATTCTGCCGGTGGTTTTTTCCTGGGCAGTGATCATTCTGAAGAATTAATCGTTCGAGCAATTACAGCTTACGACGGTGCAATTCCATCCGGTAATTCGGTTGCTGTCATTGTGTTGAATAGATTAGCCCGAATCACCGGTAATATGGATTGGCTGGATAAAGCGGAAAAAACTGTGCGTACATTTCAACAGGATTTGACGCGCATTCCAACGGGACATACTCATATGCTAACCGGATTCATGTTCAGTTTGGATGCAAAGGAAGTTGTCGTAGTTGGAAATCATACTGAAGCGACAAAATCATTCTTACAATCAATAAGTCAATCCTACAATCCAAATCGTGTTGTCCTTTTTAAAAAGGGTAAAAATTTATCTGCCATCGCTCCCTGGACGGATTCCCAAACAATGCTCGATGGAAAACCAACAGCCTATGTCTGCAAAAACTTCGCTTGCAATCTTCCGACAAATGATTTAAAACTTGCATTAGAGCAAATTGAAGAATAAATCATTTTCACAGCAATTGGGATCTGCCCTGGCGAATGTTCAAGATCTTTTTGATACAGTCGCTAAAGTATTTTTCAAAAGATTAAAGGAAAAACCCGGGACCGGATTCTTTTCTGAAATGGGAGATTCCTATTATAAATCCTATGAAGATGCAAAACGGAAAACTGAAGATTAAAATTTCCTCATAAATTATTCCTTTCCAAGTCTTCTCCTTTTTATAAAAACTGTTCCACATTTGACAATTTTTGAATTTTGATTTCTATATTGTCAAATTTTCAATTATTATTCAGTATTTTTTCACCTCCCCACCTGCCTACCGGCAGGCAGGCGAGACCCCTCCTCATACGAGGAGGGGGATTAAGGTTTGTTTAATAATAATGAAACATTTATAGGGGTGGTGGAAATCATATCGAATAGAACGTGATCAATTACATTTGATCATTTGTGGTCTGACTAGTTCCTGTTAAATTCCCCGTCTTATGAAACTACATTGGCAGATATGTTTAAACTTAATTCTGACTATTAAGGGACTATATTTATGAAAAAACTGAAACTTCACTGGCGTGTATTGATTGCTATGGCTTTGGGCACAATCTTTGCCTTGATTTTTAAAGAGGACGCCCTCTTTGTTGCTCCATTGGGAACAATATTCATGCGACTATTGAAAATGATTATTGTTCCGTTAATTTTATTTTCAATCACAACCGGAGTCGCCAGCTTAGGTGACAGCAAAACATTGGGACGAATGGGAGCTAAAACATTTATTTACTATTTTGTAACATCCATTTTCGCTATTCTGGTCGGATTGATTTTAACCAATATTATTCAACCCGGTGTCGGTGTTGAAATGTCCGGATCTGTTCAATCATTTGATCCAAGTTCTTTGCAAAAACCGTCATCTCTTGGGGGAATCATCATTCGTATGATTCCGCTGAATCCAATTGCGGCAATGGCTGATGGAGATATGTTAGGTGTTATTTTTTGGTCAATCGTTTTTGGTTTCGCAATTACACGGTTATCCGGAAGACCTCAGGAAATGCTAACTCATTTCTTTGATTATGGTTTTCAAGCCATGATGAAACTCACACATGGAATTATTGCACTTTTACCCATTGGCGTATTTGGTTTAATTACAAAAGCAGTAGCTACAGCCGGTTTTGGATTATTTAAAGCAGTCGGATTATATATGCTTACAATTGTATCCGGACTGCTGATTCATTGGTTGATTACACTTCCTATAATTTTCTATTTATTTACTCGCCTCAACCCAATTAAACATTTTAAGGCTATGGCTTCGGCATTCATGACAGCTTTTTCTACCAGTTCTTCCGGTGCAACTCTGCCTGTTACAATGGATTGTGTTGAAAATGAGGTGGGCGTTTCAAATAAAACAACCAGTTTTGTATTGCCATTGGGTGCAACTATCAATATGGATGGAACTGCATTATACGAATGTGCCGGTGTTTTATTCATTTCTCAAGTTATCGGTTTTGACTTGAACTTTGCACAACAGTTCGTAATTGTTTTGACTGCCTTTTTAGCATCAGTGGGCGCGGCAGCTATTCCATCCGCTGGATTAGTTATGATTTTTGTTGTATTGGATGCAGTTGGGCTTGCAAATCATCCTGAAGTTGGTGTTATTGTGGGTACAATGCTGGCAGTAGATCGGCCTTTGGATATGTTTCGAACTATGGTGAACGTTACCAGTGACAGTATCGGAGCTGTAGTTATTGCTAAAACTGAAGGAGAAACAGATCTCTACCCAGACAAATAAAATCAAAATACAAAATAAAGATTTAGATTAACCCTTGTTACCGGTCGTTCGAATCGGATAAATTTAGGGTAGCTTTTTTACAATTCCCGCTTGAGACACGTTATTCAGGATCTTCAATAATTACCCTTGGAGGCTAACTCTGTCGGCAAAAAACAGGCCTTCCCTGGTTCGCCGGGGTAAAGGAAGTTTGCTGTTGGTGGGAGGTCACCACTCATGTTAATCATGATCCTGAAAAACGCTCAATGCGGGAAGTTTTAATCCCGGCACGAAAGTGCCGGGATTTTT
>JACNLB010000140.1 GCA_014381755.1 Fidelibacterota bacterium
ATTTTTGTCGTAAATATAATCTTTGCTAGCTTGATTAATTCACTCGCTTTTTATTATTGTGAAAGGAACATATTAATGTATGGAAAAATATCGAGGATAAAACGTAAATATGTAAAACGTAATGTCTTTCAATTACGTATTTACGTTTTACATAATTACAAAACACAATGATTCCTTTATCCATAATTATTACAGCATTTAATATTGTAAGAACACTTACTCATGAATTATCTAGGCTAGTATCTTTTCAGTATTTCTTTACCACCCCACCAGCCTGGGCTACGCCTCCGGCTGGCAGGCGAGACCCCTCCTCATACGAGGAGGGGAATTACAGTTCGTTGATTTATTACTAACAATTGTAGGGGCGGTGGAAATATAATTTTTAACTAGATAAATCATGATTTTAACTCTGGTATATAATCAGATTAAATTATCAGCTTATTATGAATATGATTGACGCACTTATCCTGGGTTCTTTGCAAGGAATGACGGAATTTTTACCTGTTAGCAGTTCCGGCCATCTTGTATTAGGACAACGCTTTTTGGGTTTATCGTTACCGGGAAATTTCTTTGAAGTCCTTGTTCATTTAGGGACACTGTGCAGTGTACTGGTTGTTTTTAGAAAAGAGTTATTGAAATTAATTAAATCTATACAATCGACTGAGAGTATACTAATGCTGTCGGCACTCATAATGGGAACGATACCAGCTGTATTGATTGGTTTAAGTATGAAAGAGAAAATCGGCCAATTGTTTGATAACCAGTTTGCTGTTTCAATCAGTTTGATTCTAACGGGAATTTGGTTAGTGATGACAAAATTGTTTGTGAATAAAAATACTGACATTACGATTAAAAATGGTTTTTTAATCGGTTGTGCCCAGGCAATTGCTATTATACCCGGTATTTCCAGATCCGGGGCAACAATTGGCGTTGCCATGCTGTTGGGAGTCTCCCCGGAAAAAGCAGCACGATTTTCATTTTTACTGGCAATTCCAGCCATTGCCGGAGCCGGATTATTAACGGCTATTGATGTTAATCCAACAGACATAGCTAGTTTTTCAAATGGAGCGATAATAACAGCATTTTTTAGTTCTTTTCTGGTGGGTTGGGCTGCACTGGCATGGTTATTAAAATTGATTTCTAAGGGACAATTTCACTGGTTCGGACTCTATTGTGTATCGATTGGAATTATAACATTATTTATATAAACAAGATATGATCGGCTTCATTTTTATTCTCTATCTCATTTTCCTCATCATTGTGGGAATTTGGACGTTCAAACTGAATAAGACACAGGAGGACTATCTTCTCGCTGGTAGGAAACTAGGACCTTGGGTGACGGCATTCTCTGAGCGGGCTTCCGGCGAATCGGCTTGGTTACTATTGGCTCTTCCAGGAGCTGCCATTGCAGTGGGTTTGGGAGAAGTTTGGACTGTGATTGGAATTACGATTGGGATTATTGTATCTTGGTTTCTGATTGCTGAAAAACTTCGTATAGAGACTGAAAAATACCAAGCGTTAACTATTCCGGAATATTTACACCGCCGATTTGAGGATAATTCCAACATCATCCGCCTTTTTTCTGCATTGATCATTGCTTTCTTTTTTGCATTTTATGTTTCTGCTCAATTCCATGCATCAGGGAAAGTGTTGAAAACATTGTTTGATTTTGATGCAGTAACCGGAATAACCATTGGTGCAGCCGTTATTGTTTCGTATACACTTATGGGTGGGTTTTTCGCTGTTGCTTGGACAGATTTGCTCCAGGGGATTTTGATGATTGGAACATTAATCATTTTACCCATTGCCGGTTTTTTTGAATTGCAAAGTTCCCAGATATCACTTGCTGAAAGTTTATCCCAAGCGGGACCTACCCATTCATCCTTTACAATGGGTAAAGAAGGGTTTGCCGGTTTAGCTGTCGTTTTAGGCGGATTAAGCTGGGGATTGGGGTATTTGGGGCAACCGCATCTTCTCATTCGTTATATGGCCATACAAAAACCTTCAGATATAAAACGGGCAAGAACCATTGCCATTCTCTGGGCACTTCCGGGAATTACAGGAGCTTTTTTAATCGGCCTGATAGCATTGAATCATTTTGGTCCAGATTATTTCACACATGTTGATGTGGAACAAGCCATGCCGTTACTGGCTCAAGAGTTACTGCCTGCAATTGTTGCCGGTTTATTTATTTCCGGCGCAGTGGCTGCCATGATGTCTACAGCTGATTCACAACTGCTGGTGTCCACTTCCGCTATAACGGAAGATTTCATCCATCAATTCCTTGGCAAAGAAATATCCAATAAAAAACTGGTTACCTTGAGTAGAATTACAATCGTTTTTCTGGGTTTTTTCGCATATGTGATTGCCATTATTTCCGAAACACAGGGTAGAAATATATTTGGAGTTGTAAGTTATGCATGGAGTGGTTTAGGCTCTGCCTTCGGCCCTGCATTGGTGTTGACATTATGGTGGCAGAAAACAACACGGAATGGGATTATTGCCGGACTTTTAACCGGATTTTTTACAACGATCGTTTGGGCGAATATTAATGTTCTTCATTCTGCTGTTTCAGAAAGATTAGTGAGCTTTGTACTTGCATTTATTGCTGTAATATTCTTTAGTTTGTTGGAAAAGAAAAAATGAAAGAGCAAACCTTAAAAGAGATTTTTAATAAACTGAATAACGGAGAATTGAATCAAATTTACTTTTTAAAGGGTGATGATTATTTCCTTCAAGAATATTTTATTAAAAAATTGGAAAAAAGTGTTTTTGGGGATGATGTTTCTCATCGAGAATTATTAATGCCTGATGATTTGAGTTCACAGGAAATTTTGGATAGAATAAATCAAGCAGATCTTTTCAGCAGTCAGAAATATTTTATTTTACGCAATCCCCAACAAATTAAGGGAAAAGCTCAAGGTGAATTAATACAATTTTGTACGAATCCCACACCAAATCATTTCCTTGTCATTATTATGGATGATTTTTATTCATCACTGAAAATATCAAAAGAATTGGAGAAAATTTTAAAACCTGTTGATGTACGAAAGCCCTTTGATAATCAATTGCGTTCTTGGGCAAAACAATTTTTTGAAGATCATGATATTGACGCTCCGCCCAGTGTTGTGCAAACGGTGATGGACATAGCGGGAGATTCTGTTTACCATATTGCGAATCAGGTAGAAAAAATATGTTTAGGGCTTGGCGATAACGATTTGCTGACTCCTGAATTTGTGCAAAAATTCAGCGGTTGGAATCGTGAATATCAAAAATGGGAATTTTTGAACGCAGTGGGACGGAGAGATCTTGCAAAAGCATTAGTGACGGGTAAAGATTATATTTCTAGAAATGATATGATTTCCCTGCTTCCCAGTCTAACAGCACTTTTTCAGGAAATGCTTTTTATACGATTGAATAATGGAACTTCTCAATCGTTCAGAGGTTATATCCCACTAACCAATGGAGTTAAGAATAAACTGCCTGAACATGCGAAAAAGTATACAAAACATGAAATCGAGAATGGTCTCACCCTATTGGGTGATATTGACAAAAGTATAAAAACGACCAGTGAAAATGATGAATCACTCCTCACCCGTTTCCTCTTTAATGCCATCGTTGAACATGCCTGAAGAATTTCGTTATACAGACGAGGAACTTATTGCCCGTTTTCAAGATGGGGATGAGCAGGCATATGTGGAATTGGTCAATCGCTATAGAGACCGATTGATGTCCTTTATTTTCCGTTTTGTTAACGATATGGAAAAGGCAGAGGATATTGTTCAAGATACTCTTATGAAATTGTACACCCATCGTCATTTCTACCGCAATATTGCCAAATTTTCTACATGGATTTATACAATTGCAGGCAACCTTGCAAAAACAGAATTACGCAGAAAAAAACGTCATAAAGTGACACACTTGAGTCATATGGGAACAGAAGAACGTGAATATCAACTCCCATCGGTTGAACCCGAAACGGGTGAAACCGCACAAGGTCATTTTGCTGAAAAACAAATTCAAAATGCAATTCAGGAATTACCACTCCATTTCAGGACGGTCGTAATTCTTCGAGATATTCAGGAACTTTCTTATGAAGAAATTAGTAAAATCGTCGATGTTCCACTGGGAACTGTGAAATCGAGAATAAATCGTGCAAGATTACAATTACAACAAGCACTTAAGGAATTTAGATAAATAAAGGACAATCATATAGATGGACCGTTATCAGTTTGAGGATTTAATATCCGACTTTATAGAAAATAAACTATCAATGAACCAGCGTAAGGATTTTGAAACTTACCTGGATGAAAACCCTGAAGCCATGCAACAGTTAGATTCTGTTAAGCAAGTCATGGCTTCCATGAAATCAATGCCTGAAGTTTCAACTTCAATTAATTTCATGAAAAATCTAAACAAACGCATTGCAGCAGAAAAAGAAGCTCAATCTGTTGTTAAAACAACCCGATCATTTGCTGGTTATACGCCATTAATGGCTAGTTTATCAGCCGTTGTGGTTGTTGCAGTTGTTTTACTGGGATTAGAATTCATGCCGGAAGCGACAAATCAAGCTACATTTACTCCCACAATGGCTGAACAACAGGTCGATGATTTACTACCCGTTCTTCCAACTCAAGCGAGTGATGAGTTGCTTGCTGAAAGTGAAGATGATTCTACAAACGTAGATGAAGATATGCCTAACACAACTGATTTTAAGGATAGAATTCAATTAGTTGGAGACAGACGCCCCTAATTCATATACGAACTTAAAGACCTTCCAGATATCCTCGCTGAAGATGTAGTTTCTAACAGCGAGGATTTTATTTTCAGATGAACGTAAACAGATTAGCAACCGCAGCCATCTTGGCATTCGTGTGTTTTATACTATTTGTTTATCCAGATCCACAAGGTGATTTATACACCATTCTGCGCTTTATAGTTTTCGGTTTGTTGATCGTTATTTTGTATCAATTTTCCACATCAGATAACGATATTTATGAACCTGAAGAAGAAACAATAGAAGTGCAAAGTTCATCTGTCAGCCGTGGATTAGATATTCGTGAAGATATACATGATCAGTACGAACATCTATTACAAATGGTATTTAGTATGGTTATGGCTATTAATGATAAATATAAAGCTTCGTTTTATATGCTGGATGGCAGCGGAAGTCAATTGAAAATCCAATCTGCAACAAAAGAAGGTTTTAAGGGATCAATTCCAACAGATAATGAAGTAATACAAACCATACTGTTACAAGAAGAGGCCGTTCTTTTCCAGCAAACAGACGTTCGTGAACCTTGGGAAGGATTATTTGAAGAAGAATCTTGGAGAGGCAGTGAATGTGTATTAGGCGCAAGGGTACTTTATAAAAATGCACCTGTTGGATGTATTTTAGTCCAGGCGGATCATTTTTCAACGATACAGGAACGAGACCGAAATTTGCTTACAAGTTTAGGGCGGTTTATTTCCTTGAGTATGGTTAAACTGGATAATATTGAAAAATTATCTCTGGACAATTATTTTCATTATCAGATTGCTAATTTACTGAATTCTATGGATATACAATCCGAAGTACATGGACTGTATGAAAAAGTTCGTGATCTCTGTAGAACATTTTTTAATTATGATAAATTGACTGTTTCTGTTATTCAATCGGACCGAGAACACTATAAAGTTGTTTTAGAAGACGGATACAGTGGTGATGTTGATCCGGAAAAAATATATTCTATAAAACGCAGTATTCACGGCCGAGGATTTCGCGCACATGAAACAGTGGATTCAAGTGATATGGGTGAAGAATTTTATGAAAGCGGGCGATTTGAAGAAGGAGATTTGGAAAATCATGACTTCAAATCAATCTTGACTGTTCCTGTAATTGTCAATGACAGAGTACAATATAGTATAACCATCGAAAAACAGGCTTCAACCCGTTTTAGTGATTCAGATAAAAATGTGTTGGAGTTACTCGCGTTAACATTTGGCTCAATTGTATCCTGGCAGCAGCAATATTGGAAAATGCATGAAAATGCCATGCATGACGGTTTGACAGGACTTTTAAATCATAAAGCATTTATAGACAGATTTAAAGAAGAAATCAACCGGGCAAACCGATATCAGCACAGTATTGTTTTTGCAATTTTAGATCTGGATAAGTTTAAACGCATCAATGATTCCTATGGACATTTATATGGGGATTACGTTATACGTGAAGTTGCGAACATAATTAAGGAAAAAGTCAGGAATATTGATGTTGTGGGGCGTTATGGTGGTGAAGAATATGGTATTTTACTTATCAACACAGATATTGAAAAAATCGTTCCTGTCGCCCAAAGGATAATTGAAGGAATCGCCGAATTTCCCTTTACGATGGATAATATCGATGTTAACATGACGATCAGTTGTGGTTTATCTGAATTTCCCAGAGATACAGACAACTTGAAAGAATTGATAGCCAAAGCCGATGAAGCCATGTATTCAGCCAAAGCAAAAGGGGGAAATCTTGTTGCAGCATATTCTGAAATAGAATCGATAAAAAATGAATCGAATTCAAATACTTGATTTTTCATCCAACAATGATGATTTTTAAATCCAGAACTTTTTTCGTTTTTTTATTCATACTTATAGCTGGTTGTTCTCATTTGCCAACGCCAAGCAATGATCAATCTGCAGTAAAAATCGTTGAAAAAAATCAAGAGCCTAACCCAGAAGCATTAAAACATTTTATGGATGCGCAATTGTATATCAGCCAAAATAACTTTCCCATGGCGATCATTGAATTGCAAGATGCACTCATACTTGATCCAACAGCCGGTACTATCCATGTATCTTTAGCTGAATCGTATTGGAAACTTGGGAAGATAGAGCGAGCAGAAGAAAATTTAAAAGCTGCAATATCATTAAACGAAAAAGATATAGATGCCAGAAAAATGCTTGCTGAACAGTATATAATCCGACATCAGTATGATAAAGCTGATGAACAATTTTTCGCTCTTCGAAATATCGAACCTTATAAAGCTGAACATGTGTTAGCACAAGCTGAATTAGCTGCTGCACGGCTGCAGTGGGACAAATCTATCCAACTTTTCCGTGAGGCGTATGATATTGATAAAGCCATGATCAGCGCGCTGGAAAAAGCAGCCGAATTAGCTTTACGAGCGAATAAATTGCAAACAGCAAGTGACATATATGCGCACTTGGTAAAAATTGATGGCCGCAATGTAGAGTATTTATCTGCCTATGCTGATTTGATCATTATGGATGAACGCTATGATGAAGCGACAGAAATCATTAATAAGATTATGGATGTTGAAGGGAATAGCAAAGACAGGTTATTCCAATCTGGAATTATTTTTTATCAAAAGAAGCAATTGAATCAATCACTGAATTTTTTTAAACACGCCTATAAAATTGACGATCAGGACGGGAATGTATTGCATTTTATTGCCACAGTATATCTTGAACTGGATCAACCTGATTCAGGACACGTATACGCCAATAAACTCATAGAATTGGATGGTGATGACCCTCGGGGTTATTTAAATAGTGCTTTGTCAGCTATGAATAAAAATCAGTTTCAGGAAGCAGTTGAAATTTTAATAAAAGTAGCTGATTCATTCGATCAAGAATATGGTATTCAATATCTCCTAGGTAATGCCTATTATCAACAGAAAAAGAATGAAGAGGCGCTTGTATACTTGAACCGTGCTTTAATGATATCTCCCAAATCAAGAAATATTCTTCATATATTAGCTCTAATTAATGATTCAATGAAATCATGGAACGAATCTGATGCACTTTATGAAGAGCTAATCAACAGTGACAGTACGGATGCTCAGGCATATAATAATTATGCTTACAGTTTAGTCGAAAGAAATGAACGATTGGATTTTGCCCTGCAAATTTCAATGAAAGCCATTACACTTGCTCCTAAAAATGCAGCGTATCTAGATACCCACGGTTGGATTTTATTTAAGCTTGGAAAAGTAGATGATGCCTTGAATTATATTCAGCATTCAATCGAATTAGAAGAAGATAATGCTGTGGTTCTTGAGCATTTGGGAGATGTATTTATGCACACGAATCGTAAAGAAGACGCGTTACAATTCTATCGTGAAGCCTATAAATTTGACAGCAATAATGACATACTCAAGAATAAAGCATTTCCAGATTAAGTTAATACCCATCGGACTAGTCAGTATGTTCATTCTCAATAATTGTGCGTCTACTGATCAGCAAATTACTCCGACAATTAATTTGGGAGAGTGGATGGGAAAATACTCTGTTTGCCGGGGGAAAGGAACATTGGTTTCAG
This sequence comes from Fidelibacterota bacterium, assembly GCA_014381755.1. Taxonomy (GTDB): domain Bacteria; phylum Fidelibacterota; class Marinisomatia; order Marinisomatales; family TCS55; genus UBA2126. The sequence goes on from JACNLB010000140.1 coordinate 8,315, forward strand.
CAGGACCTGTTAGAGGTAGGTTATCTTTCAGCTATTCATGTTCAGGTGAGGATGTATTTATCCACTTTAAAGATGTTTTAGGCAGGAAAACTATGATGATGATTGTACGTCCCAATTCAGTTGAAGCGTGGGATATAATGCAAAATATTCGCTTTTCCACTGAAAGTATCTATTTACGATTCCCATTTTTTGAAGTGTTAAAACCAATGGATCTGGTATCCATATTTTGGGGAATAGAGCCTGAAAGTTTACATAAATCACAACTAAATAAATCCATGACTGAATCTGCAATTGATATTAGATTTTCAAGTGATGGGCCGGGTCTGCAGGCTGTTTACATAATGATGAATTATGAAAAGCAATCGATTGAAATGACATTTGACGATAGAGAATTTGGAAGCGCTTACCCACATTTAATTAAACAAATTCCTGAATCGACACCACACGCACAATTATGAAATCAATTTCAATCATCATCCCCGTATATAATGAAGTAGAATCATTAAATGAATTGCATAGCGAACTCACGGCTGTTTTGGCATCGTTTGAAAAATACGAACTTATTTTTATAGATGATGGCAGCACGGATGGGTCAATTGATATTTTGAACGATTTGATTAAGACTGATAGTCATAGTAAAGTGATTCAATTTTATCGTAATTATGGCAAAGCAGCCGCATTGGCTGAAGGGTTTAAATATTCTTCTGGAGATTACGTCGTAACAATGGATGCTGATTTGCAGGATGATCCGGCGGAAATACCTAATCTCGTTTCTAAATTAGAAGAGGGATATGATCTTGTTTCCGGTTGGAAAAAAGATCGCCATGATCCTTTAACCAAGCGACTACCGTCCAAGTTAGCCAATTTTGTTACCAGAATGATGACCGGCGTAAAAATCCATGATATGAATTGCGGATTAAAAATTTACAAGCTGGCGGTTGTGAAAACATTGGATATTTACGGCGGCAGGCATCGATATATCCCTGCGTTGGCCGGACAAAAGAAATTCAAGGTTTCGGAAGTTATTGTAAACCATCGTGCAAGGAAATTCGGTGAAACAAAGTATGGCGGCGGAAGATTATTTCATGGATTTTTTGACCTGTTAACAATCTTATTTCTGAACCGATACACACAGCGCCCGTTACATCTATTTGGATTATTCGGACTGTTTTGCATTACAACAACAGTTGTGCTTGAGTCTATGGCTCTTTATTACAAATTCTTTTTAGGCCATTCTTTTCAAACTCATTTTGCTCTCATCGTGTTTGGAGCCATGGTTTTTGTTTTAGGCATGTGGTTTTTCTCTATTGGCTTGATTGCAGAAATGATTGTTGCTAATCAACAAGGTAAAGAAGA
>JACNLB010000054.1 GCA_014381755.1 Fidelibacterota bacterium
TTAAAAATTATATTCATTCTCATCAGGAAAAATAATGACTTCTAGAAAGATAATGCTCGGTATTTTAATTAATTTTAAATCATCCATTTCAACAATATAATAGCGACCTCCAGGAAGTTCATACTCTCCCATGACAGTTCCATATTTTTCAGAAAGTTCCTCCCACATATACTGCCGCCTGCCACTGAGTGATGATGGGTTATAATCTCTATCGTTTCCAATAATGCGTATGACTTTACCATCATACAGAGGATAATCTTCAGAAACAATTTTGACATCTTCAGGTATGTCAATATCAGATATATAATAAGCGGTGCAGGAAATGATTAAGAAAATAATGTAAATAGTGAGTTTTTTCATTATATAGTGTTTTCAGAAAATACACTGTTTTCCAACCATGTGTTAAACTGATCCAATTTTTTAGAATGGACTAAACACGTTATTTCATCATCTTTCTTTAATTCTGTTAAATGTCCTAAAGGAACTACTTTTGTATTTCGTTTTGATGTTAAAGGAATAATAACACCTTCAGTATCTTTACCGAAAACATCTTCAGCTTTAATTTCGTCATCCGATAAACAATTTAATGAAATAGACTCAACCTGATTACGGCGTATCCACACTGACCATTTTTCCAAATCTCTGGCACGGCCAAATGGAATATTACTACCAACTTCAGTGACCATTTCTGCAGTAACACTTTCATCTTCCCTTTTAATACAAATGAATGTTTCGGATACTTTACCTTCTTCTTTTGCCCGTTTAGCAAAAAGCATATTTACTTCTTCATTTTCTGATAAACCTATGGCTCCTTTGCGAATATCTATTTCAGATCGCAATAAAATACTTTCTTCCAAAGCATTTCCATAAATAACCTTTAATCCTTCATTTTCCGCAAGTCGACATAAACTCGGATTCGCGTCAATTATAATAACGTCTTCACCTCCATTTTTTAGTGAATTCGCTAATGCACGGCCAACGGCATTGGCTCCAAGGATTACCCAACCTTTATCACTTTCTCGTTTTAAACCTAATAATTTGGCCACCAATCCACCGGTTAATCCAGCAGATAAAACGGTAACTGCAATCAAAAGAAACACCATGGCTCGCAATTGAGATCCATCCATTCCATGTTTTTCCAATTCGATCGCAAAATAGGATGCCACAGCTGCAGCAACAATTCCTCTAGGAGCAATCCATGAAAGCAATATTTTTTGTTTATTCGACAAACTGGAATTGAACGCTCCAATGTAGATATTCAAGGGGCGAATCAAAAATATTAGTATAAGTACAGTATAAAAGCCACCCATTCCTAAAGACTTGACTGCATTCAATTGTACATCTGCAGCTAATAAAATAAATAGCATTCCAATGAACATAACTGTCAGCTGTTCCTTGAATTCCATTAATTCTCTTAGAACGATAGATTTTCGATTTCCCACAACCATTCCAGCAATGGTTACAGCTACGATTCCACTTTCTTTACTCATGACATTTGATATATGAAATAATGCAAAGACCAGTGAAAGAGTAAATACATTTTCCAATCCTTCAGGAACAAGTTTGCGAATACCCAGAAGCCACGCTATGATAACACCACCAATTGTTCCAAATAATCCACCGATCAAAATTCGCCCTAAAATCATAAAAGGGCTTGCCAGCAATGTATATCCTGATGGACTCACAACCACTTCCAACGCAACAACAGCAACGATAGCTCCAATGGCGTCTAATAGAATCCCTTCTGCTTCCAGTACAGTAGCTACAGATTTACGAAGTTTAATTCGCCGTAATAATGGTGTAATAACCGTTGGCCCTGTAACGATAACTAATATGCCAAAGAGAATAGATGTATTCCATTCCCATTGAAGGAAAATTTTTGCCGTTAATGTACCTCCGATAGCCGTTACAAGGGCTCCTAATGAAATGAGTTGGCGTATCGTTCTTCCTTCTCTTTTCAATCGAGCAAAACGAAGATTCATTCCACCTTCAAAAAGTATCACAGCCACAGCAAATCCCACCAGCATATGCAAAGCATCGCCCAACAATTCAGGCCGAATGATATTCAAACCATCGGGTCCCATCAAAACGCCAACTGCAAGCAATAAAACAATCCCCGGGATTTTTATATGTCGCGCTATCGTCTGGGCAATCATGCCCAAAGCCAGAGCTATAGCAATTGTAAATGCAGGAGAATTCATAGTATATTATTCATGAACGATGTACGAAATGGAGTAAATGCTGTCATAATAATGGTTAAAGAAATCATTATGCTTCGAAATTATGTAAAACGTAATTATGTAAATGGGCAACTTTACGTTTTACATACTTACTCTGACACGTCGGGGCAGGCTGTTTTATCGTCGATAGTAGTTCAAACATTATTATGATTCCTGTCCAAAATTACAAAGCTGGTGAATTATTTTACCAAATTATTAAATTTTTTATAATTGTGCGCTGTCTCACGGGGGAGAATATACTGTATATGTTACTATAACGTCGAGGGCGACATTGCGGAGTCCCATTTAATGATGGAGATTGGATAAGGATTAAGATTTTAGAATGTGCATTTTTCTAATCCTTATCCATCCCAAGTACCCGGGGCCGGACTCGAACCGGCACGGCCAATTAGCCAACAGATTTTAAGTCTGTAGTGTCTACCAATTCCACCACCCGGGCATGATTAGCCTGCTAACCGAAGCCACTGCTTTAGCGGTGCGCAGGTTAGAGGCGTCGATCGGATTCGAACCGATGAATGACAGTTTTGCAAACTGCTCCCTTAGACCACTTGGGTACGACGCCATAATCCTAATATATTTTGAAAAAAAGCCAACGAATTTAATGAGCATTTTTACACAAATCTGAATAATAATTCACGAATTGCTTCCACTTTTATTTCCAATGCCTGAATGACTTGATTTTGCAGCCATATTTGCACAGAAAGCGATAAAAAGCCGGTAATCAAAATGATGTATAAATACTTTATGTGTTTTTCCATGAAAGCTCCTTCTAGGTTTATATATCTTTAGTGTAGTTTACGATATGGATTTGGTCAAATTAAACATGTATCAGCGCCTCCGGGATTTTGAAGTTCCTGCCGCAATACTAGATGATATTTTTGCAGATGAAGGAGATTTGGAAGTCCTTGAATCCAGTTGGAAAGAACTGAAAAATAACGGAATGAACGGCGATGAGATTGCTGCAGAAATTGCTAAAATGATATTTGAACAGCTTGATATTTCTCCTGATCAATTCACTGAAGAAAATGAATAAAAAGTAACACGGCTCTTTTCTTTCTTTTCAGGTAATATTAATACTTTTTCTTTTTGATTTTTCTTTAGCTCCCGCAACACAGCCCGCCCGACATTCAAAAGTTTCTTTTCTAAAACGGGTGGATTAATTAGTATCTTATACAGTTTATCATTCTCATTCCGAATTGCCTGCAAACCATACGCTCGGGGAACATCCATCATATAATATTCATGATCGGACTTAATCACCCATTCGGTTCTGGTGCAAACTATATTGAAACGCTCTAAAATGTCCTGGTTAACTATGGTGTCATTGGCTGAAAGGCTCACAGCTAACAAGGCTAATATGGAAAATGTTTTCTTCATTCAAGCCCCATACTTCTCATAAATGCATCAGAGTTTGATTCTCTACCGAGAAATTCCTTTACCAATGTAAGTGGTTCTTCCGTACCACCTTTTTCCAAGATAATTTCACGGTAACGCATCCCCTGTTCTTCATTCATGATTCCTTTTTCTTCAAAAATGGAAAACATATCCTGTGCATACACTTCGGACCATTTATAACCGTAATAGGCAGCACCGTAGCCATTCAAGTGTCCAAACGCCGCTTCCATATGGGTCCCTTCCTGATAAGGATAAAATGTAATTTCATTCTGCAATTTTGAAACAATATCGGTGGTTGATTTATCACCATCGGGATTATAACCGTCATGGAGTGTAAAGTCCAAAACACCGTAATATACTTGCTGCAATGCTTTGGTTCCGGAATTCACATTTTTCGCTGCAATCATTTTATCCAATAATGCATCGGGAATGACTTCTCCCGTTTCATAATGCTTGGCGAATAGAGATAAGGATTCTTTCTGCCAAACCCAGTTTTCTAACATTTGAGATGGTGCTTCAACAAAATCTCTGGCAACCGAAGTACCGGCATAACTCATTAGCGGCGCTTGAGTAAGAACACCATGGACTAGGTGGCCAAATTCATGAAAATATGTTTCCACATTATCATGCGTTAGTAATGATGGCTGAAATTCAGTCGGTTTTGGAAAATTACATACCAAAGATGTTGTGGGCTTCTGATAACCGTCTGCTGTCATTTTACCCATCGTTACAGAAAATGCTGCAGCATGTCCATATTTATTTGCACGGGGAAACATATCCAGATAAAAACGGCCAATCAATTCCTTTGACGTTTTATCATATACTTCATACATCAACACATCTTCATGCCAAACAGATGGATCTTCCACTTTCTTGAATTTGACATTGAACAAACGTTGATATACAGTAAATAGTCCTTCTGTTACATTATTGAATTCAAAGTACTGGCGAACTTCTTCCGGATCAAGATCAAAATTTTCTTTAAGAACCAAGTTTTCATAAAATCCGGCTTCCCAAACATTAATAACATGTGCATTCGAGTTCGTTCTACTGGATTTTATTTTCAGCATTTCAGCAATGTCCATCTCCCCTTTTGCACGGAGTTTACTTTTCAGATCATTTTCAAATTCCCAGACATTACGAGGATTTTTTGCCATTCGATCTTCTGTGCGATATTCAGCATATGATTTATAACCGAGTACGTCAACCAACTCCCGGCGCTTTCGAATGATGTCATTTAAAACACTCAAGTTTGAATCTACAGCGCGATTGTTAAATCTGAATTTTAATTTTTTCCGAGCATCATCAGACACGGCATAATCCATAAAAGGCACATAAGACGGATAGGACATATCAATGGCATAAGTACCATTTTTCTGTAATCGTTCTTTTTGATAATTTTCCGGCAGACCTTTAATCTCGTCTTCAGAAACAAAGAGTGTGTCCTGATAATCAGAAATATTTTTACTGAACTCCAATCCCAAATCAGCAAGTTCATTAAATATTCCCTTTACTTGAGCCCGTTTTTCCTTGGGCAGTCCAAAACCACTACGCTTGTAATCCAGCAATGAATCCTCAAGAAATTTTTTCTTATATCCTATCAATTGTTGAGCTTCCTTGGATTTTGAAAATGCTACAACAGCATTATACAAATCATCATTCAGGGAAAGATCCGTTAAATATTTCTGTATCGTTTGACTGGAAGCGAGGCCTTCATCACGAATATCTTTATTCGTGTGAGTAGAACCCATAAGATAGCCCGGACTCCACACAGATTCAATGATTACATAAATATCATCAATTTCCACCATAGTATTTTCAAAGGTTCGATCAGCATTCGGAACAGATAAAATGTCTGATAGAATTAAATCTGCAGATTCCAAAACATATTTGGTTGCTCGTTCAATATGCCCCGGACGCAAATTGGCAAAATCATGTACTTCATTGAATTCTACAATCAACGGATTTGCTGATGGTTTGTTAACTTGAGGGTTTTCGTTGCGTTCAACAATTAGTGCTACAGCAATAACAATAAAAACAACTGCAATAATATTTCGCTTCATCACTTTTTCCTTATTTTAAAATTAATTACCTGATAATTTAAAAATATAAAAGATTAAAACAGACGCTGCAGAACAATAAGCACAGGTTGCGGTAAATCCCGTAAATTGTTCAGAAGATTTGTAATCTTCGATATTTGTTTTTTCATTGATTCTTTTAAATGTTTTTTTACCCTCTTTTTCTTTTCGGCACTTCCAAAGATCTATAACGTATGTTGGTAATTCAGTTATTTTAATGGACCGCACTCCTTCTCTTTTAGCTCTTTTAATCAATTCAGATTGACACGGATTTTCTGTTTTTTCTGTATCTTGTCCTAATAATACTGAAAAACATATAATTGCTATTGCTAATAACTTTACCATCCGTAGACCATTCCGAATGTAAATAACGGCAGATCCTCCACATCAATATTAGGACCTTTAATATCTTTTCCCTGAAATGACCAATTATCTTTTGAATAATAATTTTCCATAAATCCTATTTGTGCTTCAATTGCTAAATATGGTTTAAGATAAAATCGGGCACCGAAGGAACTGGTAACTCCATAGAATGTAGTCGTCATTTCATCCGATGACGAAATTTCTATACTTGAATTATTAAATTCATCCATCAACGTATCCCATGCATCTACAGTCTGTTTTGTTGTTAAAGAAATACTACCTGAATTTATCATTGGACCTAATGTAAAATTCAATTCCAACTTTTTCATTGGAAAAAAATATGTTTCAATAATCACTGCCCTGTATTTGATAGAACGGTCAAAATCCTCACCTTCATATGTATCACTGGTAAAAGAAATCCATTCACTAAAACCCACACGGGCATTCGAATATACCTGATAGGTAAAAGAAAAATTGACCATCATAGTTTCCGTTACTCCCAAAGATGGAAAGGGGTTTTCTGCAAATGTTTTGTAATCGGGAGATGAATAACCCATTCCCAGACGTCCACTTATCTTTGGCTGGGCAATGATAAAAGATGTTAATATTAGGGAGGCTATTAAATGATATCTGCAGCGCATAACAGAGTAGAATATAACGCGAGAAGTAGAAATGTTTGCAGCAGAATGATGTGCAAATTATTCTTATTCTTGATGTTTATTTCATTTTCATTTTGCCAGGAAAATGTGCATCACATCGTCATGAATTTAGACGGCACATCAATTGTCGGAATGGTTGATTCAATGAATTCTGAATCTGTTTTCATCACTCCGGAAAATATGAACGACCAACAGTCTTTATTATTGGATGATATTTACTATATTTATAATTCATTCGGAAAATTATATTATATCAGCCCTAATTATGAAGATCGCCTAAATCTCATTGAGGAACGAAGTGGTTTTCTTATTACAACTTCTGGTGATACGCTGAATTATACATTGATTGAAATTGACCGCAGGATGGATGAACCTTACGTATATCTTGCCACAAACGAAAGCGACTTGGGACATAAAATAAGCTTATTCGACGTCCATTTGATCCGCATCGATGCATCTTATATGGAGCATTCTGTTCGGCGTGGCTGCATTACTGGAGTGTGTCTTGTATTGACTGGGTTAGGATTGCAAACATTATCTTATTATGGAGATCGAAGTGAAAGTCTTCCAACAGATGCATCATTATTTCAAAAAGCAAAAACCATGGGTGGAGCCTTGGGCGCCAGTATCATGAATTTTATTCCCGGTGTTTCCACCGCCGGACAACAATATCAATCTGTAACGGTTATTTTCCCTTTAACGAGTATTGGTTGGATGGTGTATGATTATTACTTCGATAAACGCACTCACTATTTTCGACCCTTAATCAGGGAAGATCAATTCCCTCATTCCATGTATTGGTTTAATCCCGGTCGTATTGTAAAAAATAAAATAAAAGAAAAATTAGATCCAATTAGTAAAAATTTGAAACCAATCTTGGATAAACTGCCTTTTTAATCTGGCGCTTTAATTCTCCCAAAACCCTCATACGTCAAACTTCCCAAATATAAATATCCCTCATGTTCTTCTACGCTAGTAATGGGAGAAAATGATTCTGGACTGGGATCTTGTAAATTATGCAACACATTTCCTTCACCATCAATTCCAATTATAAAACCATAACGATCCGGAGCCGGCTGCATAGATTCCGGTAAACGCATAACCATTTTCCGCACAAAAGGTTTCCCGGCTAAATTATCTATAATTTCCTTTCGCTTCGATGGAAATGCCACCCAAAAGATTCCTTTTCCATTTGATGAAATTCCATCGGGAATTCCGGGAAGATTATCCATCAAGATTTCTGATTGCCCTGCTTTTTCTCCACTTATCCATACTTTTTGAATTCTGTATTCAGATGTTTCATTTACCAAGACAAATGATTGGTCTGGGCTCACAGCTACACCATTGGCAAAATATAAATTTTCCAATAATACTTCAGCATTTCCCGTTTTTGGATTATAAGCAATTAATCTTCCATAAGGAATATGCTCAATTATGTCAGAACGATAATCTTTAATTGCCCAACGATACGATGCATCCGAAAAATAAATAATCCCATCTGCTGCAATGTCCACATCATCCGTAAAACCAAAGGGAACACCATTCGCTTCTGTAGACAGCGTTGTTAATTGACCATCCGGACTTATAGATAAAAGTCCTTTAGTTGCTTCACAAACAATTAAATTTCCATCTGCATCAAATTCGAGACCTAAAGGACGACCGCCGGTATTAACAAATAATTCAGGATTTTCACCATTTGCATCATAACGCAAAATACGACCTCCTTCATAGGGGGCGTAAATTCGACCTTCCTTATCCACATCAATATCTTCCGGACCAATACCATCACCAATACCAAAGATTTCTGCGCCTGCCAAATTGGAGTTTGGTGTATAATCACCGATTAAACCTTTATCAACAGGCGGATCCCAAAGAACCGGATTAATTTCCACGGGCCAAAAACATAAATAGAGAACAATGACTAATATTATAATTCCGAGAGATTTTAAGATTTTCATTTTTTTATCCTTCTTTTACTTAATTCAGGTACTCCAAATTTTCGAACAACTGTATCTCCAAATCCCGGAGAAATTTGGCCAATAGCTAACAGTGGTTTTATGGGTCCGCTATTTACAATGATTTCAGCACTATTATTCTTAATCGCTTTCACTACAGCGTCTGCTACAGCTTGCGGTTTAGATGAACCCAATAAAGCCGGCGGATCCACATGCCCATCATGAAACATTCCAGCATCAGAAATATATCCGGGGCAAATGACTGAAATTCCAACTCTACTTCCTCTTAATTCCTGACGCATTCCATCCGTCCACATGATCAATCCCGCTTTACTCGCGGAGTAGGGAGTATTAAAGGCCACGCCCTTTTTTCCGGCCAATGAAGCAACTGAAACAATGTGCCCACCTCTTTTCAGCATAGACGGTAACAGAAGACGAGTTATTTCCATAGGTACATGAAGGTTTAATTTGATAACATCCTTCACATCGTCAGCAGAATAATCCTGATATTCACTATAACGTTCAATCCCGGCATTATTTACTAAAATATCGATGTTTCCATTTATAGCATTTGCTTGATCAACAAGTTTTGGCAATTCATTAATTTTGTTTAAATCGAAGGGAAATGAATGAAAAGTACCTCCATCCAATTTGACTTCAGCTTTTGTATTATTTAATCCTTCTTCGGAACGAGCAACACCGATAACATCTGCTCCTTCTCGTGATAATGTTTTCGCAATAAACGCACCAATTCCTCTTGAAGCGCCCGTAAGTAATACTGTTTTG
>JACNLB010000141.1 GCA_014381755.1 Fidelibacterota bacterium
GCGCCCAGATTATTGATGTAAATATGGATGAAGGATTACTCGATTCTGAACAAGCCATGGAAACATTTTTAAGGTTGATTGCAGCAGAACCGGATATTGCGAAAGTGCCCGTAATGGTAGATTCATCCAAATGGTCTGTACTGGAAGTCGGTCTGAAAAACCTACAGGGAAAAGGGATTGTGAATTCAATTTCCATGAAAGAGGGGAAAGCTGAATTTATTCGACAGGCGAAAATTATTAAAAAGTATGGCGCTTCGGTCATCGTCATGGCATTTGATGAAAAAGGACAGGCAGATTCGTATAACCGAAAAGTAGAAATTTGTACTCAAGCCTATAAAATACTGACAGAAAATGTTGGTTTTCCTGTCAAAGATATCATTTTTGATCCCAATATATTTGCAGTGGCAACTGGAATTGATGAACATAATGAATATGCGAATGATTTTATCAAAGCAGCTAAAACCATTAAAGAAACATTGCCTGGCGTGCATATCAGCGGTGGGGTATCCAATCTTTCTTTTTCTTTCCGGGGGAATAATGGTGTTCGTGAAGCCATGCATTCTTCATTTTTATACCACGCCATTCAAGCAGGGATGGATATGGGAATTGTAAATGCAGGGCAGCTCACTGTTTATGATGATATTTCCCCTGATTTAAAAGAGCGGGTGGAAGATGTATTATTCAATCGTCGGGAGGATGGGACCGAACGACTTGTGGAAATTGCTGATGAATATCGCGGTGTTAAAAAGTCAGAGAAAAAAGATTTATCCTGGCGAGAAAATTCTGTGGAAGAACGATTGAGCCATGCATTGGTCGATGGTGTTACGGATTTTGTTGTTGAGGACACAGAAGAAGCTCGGCAGAAGTATGACCGCCCGATTCATGTGATTGAAGGTCCACTTATGGATGGTATGAATGTAGTGGGTGATTTATTTGGTGCGGGAAAAATGTTTTTGCCTCAAGTGGTAAAATCGGCCCGTGTGATGAAAAAAGCAGTGGCGCACCTTTTGCCATTTATTGAAGAAGAAAAAGATGAGTTGGGTCTCACAGGAAAATCAAACGGAAAAATTGTGATGGCCACGGTAAAAGGTGATGTCCATGATATTGGGAAAAATATTGTGGGTGTTGTTCTGGGGTGCAATGGATATGATATTATTGATTTGGGTGTCATGGTGCCATCAGATAAAATTCTTTCTACGGCTAAAGCAGAAGGTGCCGATATTATTGGCCTTTCAGGATTGATAACACCAAGCTTGGATGAAATGGTTCATGTGGCCAGCGAAATGGAACGGCTAAAATTGGATATTCCACTTATGATTGGCGGTGCAACAACGAGCCGAAAACATACGGCTGTAAAAATTGAAGAAAATTATTCTGGGCCCACCATTCACGTGATAGATGCATCTCGCGCTGTAGGCGTTGTGAGTAAACTATTAAATGCGGACGAAAAAGATTCCTTTGTATTAGATACAAAAGCAGATTTTGCAAAGATACGGGAGGCAAGAGCTAAAGCGCAAAAAACAAAACGCGTAAGTATTGAAATAGCAAGATCAAGAAAAGTCCAAATTGATTGGGGCAATTATCAAGTTCCAAACCCGAAATTTCAAGGAGTCAAAGTTTTTGAAGATTTCCCGTTGGATGAATTGGTGGATTATATTGATTGGTCACCCTTTTTCCATGCATGGGAATTAAAAGGCGTTTATCCCAGTATATTAACGGATGGTAAATATGGGAATGAAGCGCAGAAACTTTTTGATGACGGCCAGGCACTATTAAAAAGAATTATATCTGAAAAATTATTAATTGCAAAAGGGGTGATGGGTATTCATCCTGCCCATGCAAAAAATGAATCTGTAATTACAGATAGTGTGGTATTCAATTTCCCCCGGCAAACGGTGGATAAAGGGGCGAATAAACCCAATTTCTGTTTGGCCGATTTCATTGCGCCCAAAGATGATTTTATTGGCACATTTGCAGTGACGACAGGTCATGGAATCGAAATCATTGTAAAAGAATTCGAAGATCAGCATGATGATTATAATGCCATAATGGTGAAAGTATTGGCGGATAGATTGGCGGAAGCGTTTGCAGAACGGCTTCACGAAAGAGTCCGAAAAGAATTCTGGGGATATGATTCAGAGGAACAATTGAATAACGAATTATTGATAAAAGAAAAATATGTAGGAATTCGACCTGCACCCGGATATCCCGCCTGTCCAAACCATGCTGAAAAAGATAAAATCTGGACATTGTTGAATGTGGAGGAAAATACGGGGATTACTTTAACAGAAAGTCGTGCTATGTATCCAGCTGCATCCGTCAGTGGGTGGTATTTTTCTCACCCTGAATCTCGATATTTTTCTGTGAGTGAAATTGACGTTTAAAGAAGACAATTCCCAATTTTGGGAAGATATTTATTTAGAAGATGATGCAGGATGGGACCTTGGTGGGCCAACGCCCATTTTTGAATCCATGGCTGATTCCATGTCTCCGGGGGAATTGTGTATTATCGGCTGCGGCAAGGGATATGATGCTATAATGTTTGCTCAAAAAGGATTTGATGTAACCGCTGTTGACTTTGCTTCTTCTGCGATTAATGCACTTGAAGAATTGGCAAATGAAAACGATGTTAACATTCAAATAGTCCAAAAGGATATTTTTTCGTTAACACCTGAACACATTAACACTTTCGACTATATCATAGAACAAACATGTTTTTGTGCAATTAATCCATCCCGTCGCAAGGGTTATGAACAATTAGTTAGGAAAATATTAAAACCTGGTGGAAAACTTATTGGGTTATGGTTCCCCTTGGATAAACATCCGGATGAGGAGGGACCGCCATTTGGTACTACATTGAAAGAAGTTAAATCTCTTTTTGATAATGGCTGGAAAATTGTAAAGGAAGAATTCCCGGACTTATCTATTGAGCCAAGAAAAGGGCGAGAAAAACTGATTATATTTAAAAAGAATTAGTCTTATAACACATTTTCCCACTTTATTTTTTACACTAACTTTGACGCCATGAATTCAGAATTAAAACTAGCAATTAATGCTGCCAAAGAAGCCGGCACACTAATAATGGATTATTATAAAGCCGATTATGAAATTCAAGATAAAGGGTATCATAATCCAGTAACGACTGCTGACCATGCTGCAGATTCACGATTGAAAGAAACACTGATGGAAGCTCGACCAGAATATGGTTGGCTTTCAGAAGAAACGGTGGATTCGCCGGATCGTCTTTCGAAAAAGTGCGTTTGGGTTGTAGACCCATTGGATGGGACGAAAGAATTTATTGAAGGCGTTCCTAATTTTGTAGTAAGTGTCGCACTGGTTGAAAATGGCGAACCGATTGTTGGTGTTCTTTATAATCCAGTGACAAAAGAAATGTTTTCAGCCGCAAAAGGTAAGGGAGCATTTTTAAACAATGAACCTATTCAGTGCGCCACAAAGGAAAATGTGAATGAAATGGTCATTCTGAATAGTCGATCTGAAACACGTCGTGGACTCTGGCAGCCCTTCGCAGATACATTTGGCGAATTGAAGGCTATCGGGTCTGTGGCATATAAATTGGGATTAACGGCAGCAGGGCAAGCAGACATTTTTGCTTCACTTCGCCCAAAAAACGAATGGGACATTTGCGCAGGAAATTGTATTATCAATGAAGCCGGCGGAAAACTTATTGATTTAAATGGAGCACCAAGGATATATAACCAAGAAATTACCTTAATAGAACCGGGATTAATCGCCGGTGATGTGATTGCTGTAGAAAAGACGTATAATATTTTAACAGGAACAAATTAAAAATGACAAAAATACCAGAAGATGCCATCAAATGTTTAGATAAAGGCTTTGTCCGACTCGTGGATTCCATGGGTGGAGATGATGCCATTGTTCAGTCCGCACGGGTGAGTTATGGACAAGGAACCAGTAAAGTGTCTCAGGATCGAGGCTTGATCCGCTATCTTATGCGCCACCGCCACACAACACCTTTTGAAATGGTGGAATTCAAATTTCATTGCAAAATGCCAATATTTGTTGCCCGGCAATGGGTGCGCCACCGCACGGCAAATATTAACGAATATTCATTGCGATATTCTGAGGCACGAGATGAGTTTTATTTTCCAGATCCGGAGCATATCCAGTTTCAGAGTGCCTTGAATAAACAAGGTCGATCTGGGGAGGTCCCTCCCGAATTAAAACAAAAAGTATTGGACTACTTTAAAGAAAATTCAGAACGCAGTTTTGCTATGTACCAAGAATTAAATGAAGCCGGAGTTGCCCGTGAACTGGTCCGATCGCTTTTACCCGTAAATCTTTATACAGAATGGTATTGGAAAAATGATTTGCATAATTTACTTCATTTTATCGGTTTGCGATCTGACAGCCATGCCCAGTATGAGATTAGGGTATTTTCTGACGCTATGGCTGAATCGGTAAAAAAAGTAGCCCCCTTCGCTTGGGAAGCTTATCAGGATTATGTTGTTCATGGAATGCGTTTTTCACGAATCGAACAAAGCCTATTAGAAAAAAACCTCCCTCCCCGGGTTATAGATGATATTTCGGAAGATGTTGCCTATCAAATAACAGCAACGCTTCATAAAGGCAAACCAAGGGAAGAAGCGGATATTTATCCATTGTATCAAAAGCAGGGTGGATCTGATTCAGAAGAAGATTTCAAACTGAAATGGAATTCCGGTGAAATCGAAACGAGCAATGTACGAGAACTGCGGGAGTTCAAAGAAAAACTTCTCTCTTTAAAATAATGAACGATTCAAATAAAAACGAAGGCCATCGTCAGAGACTTCGAGATAAATTCCTTAAAAATGGTTTAGATGGTTTTCTTGATTATGAAATTATTGAACTTTTACTCACGTTAGGAACTCCGCGTAAAGATTGTAAACAATCCGCTAAAGATTCTCTGAAAAAATTTGGTTCTCTAAAAGCAGTTTTGGAAGCGAATGCCAAGGATTTGAAAGAAATTAAGGGTATCGGCGATAATAATGTTTTCGGCCTTAAAATTGCCCAAGCGGTTTCTCGCCGATATTTGGCGGACAGAATTGTTGACAAAGATTTCATCCATTCAGCAGATGAAGTAATGGACTATTTAAAACATAACTTGAGGGACAAAAATAAGGAAGTCTTTCTGGTGATTTATCTAAATGGTCGTAATCAAATATTGAAAATGGAAGAACTATTCGAAGGAACGCTAACCACTTCAGCAGTGTATCCTCGAGAAGTAATTAAACGGGCATTGGAAAATGATGCAGCTGCATTGGTTTTTGTTCATAACCATCCCAGTGGAAATTGCAATCCCAGCCAGGATGACCTTGCTTTAACTAAACAGTTAAAAGCAGCAGTACAGGCTATTGATATTTATATTCATGATCACCTGATCATTGCAGGAAATGATGTGTATTCATTTGCAGATCATGGTTTGATTTAATAGCTATGGAGCCACGGAGCCACAAAGTTCACAGAGAAAAAATATAAGGATTTGAAAAATAAGCAATTAATATTAGGGTTTGAAATAGTGGTTGAAAAATCAATCCAAATAGATAAAGATTGGTTTACCAATATTTAAACTCTCTTTGATCTCTCTGGCTACACAATGAAGAAATTTAAAACAAAACTCATTACTTACGATATATCCGGTGCGTGGACATTCCTGACCGTACCTTTCAGCGTAGAAAAGGAATATGGCACAAAAGCAAAGGTTAAAGTAAAAGGCACTATCGACGGTCTCTCTTACGAAAGTACACTACTGCCATTGGGTGGCGGTAAACATAATCTGGTTGTCAAAAAAGAAATCAGAAAAAAAATTGGAAAAGAAGCAGGGGATACGGTTTCTGTCACGATGGAAAAAGATACAGCAAAACGGGTTGTAAAAGTACCGAAGGATTTCAGGGATGCTATGAATCAGCAAGCGACAGAATTTTTTAAGGGATTAGCGCCATCATATAAAAAACTGTATGTTGAATGGATAACCGGTGCAAAAAAAGATGAAACTCGCCAACGACGAATAGCTAAAGCAGTAAAATTATTAAATGAAGGAAAGAAGTTAAAATGACAATTGATACACAAGGGAGACCGTTTGGTGGCGCCATTATGAACATTGAAAAAGGGGAAAAAATGTATAAGGTATACCGCTTTATTCCCAAGAAAAATCCCGGTTATCATTTTGAATACCGTATTTTAACCAAATTAAAGAAGAATGGGAATCTAGCTTTAGCGGCGTATAATTATAAAGTGGTTGATGGTGTAGTAGAGAAGGGAGATGTCATGACAAGTGATGATGTACCCATAAAAGATGTTGATGGTTTAATTAAAGGTGTCCAAAAAAGTATAGAATCAGCTTCTCCTTCAGATTTGCATATAATAGATTTAACAAAATATAAAACCTTGGAAGAACAGATTCAAATGATGGTGGAGTTGGATAAAGTTAATACACAGTATGTCGATTGAGATTATGTCGTGACTCACAAATCTTGGAATGGGTGAAAAGACAGTCATAAATTTGCCACCTTGTAAATAAAAACAGAATTCAAATTCAGCTATAGATTATGAATAAAAATTATATTGTAGGCCCAAAGGGAGATAAACCCAAATCTGATATAAGAATAACATATACACCCAATTCTAAATCTTTAGATTTTTCATTATCCAGCAAAGTTGAATTGATGTTCGGCAAATCCATTTTAACTAAGGCGGAAACAGTTTGTAAAGATTTAGGGATTACTACCGGCAAATTTCTTTTGGAAGATTTTGGTGCATTACCTTTTGTTATTTCTGCTCGTATGGAAGCAGTGATTAAATCTGCTCATCCGGACATTACAGAAGAATCCTTACCTGAAATGAAACCTCATTGTGAAGGGAAATCTTCACGAAGCCGATTTCGTCGAAGTCGATTATATATTCCCGGAAGTCAACCCAAACTCATGCTGAATGCCGGTATTCATAAACCGGATGGAATTATTTTGGATTTGGAAGATGCAGTCGCTCCATCAGAAAAAGAAGCTACACGATATATTGTTCGGAATGCCCTGCGGACATTGGACTTTTTTGGCGCTGAGCGGATGGTACGTATAAACCAGGGTGAAATGGGATTAAAAGACCTTGAGTTTGTTATTTCGCACAATGTTCATTTAGTGCTGATTCCAAAAGCAGAAAGCGGAGAACAAATTATAACTGTGGATAATAAGATTACCGAAATCAGCAAAAAGTGCGGAAGAAAAGAACCCGTATTTCTCATGCCCATAATTGAAAGTGCGAAAGGAGTGATGCATGCCCTAGAAATTGCCGAAGCATCTCCAAATAATATAGCCCTGACCATTGGTTTGGAAGATTACACAGCCGATCTTGGAATCGTGCGTACGGATAAAGGCATAGAATCTTTATTTGCACGAAGCACTATCATCAACGCTGCTCGTGCTGCAGGGTTGCAGGCTATTGACACTGTATCAGTTGATATCAGTGATGAGGGAGCATTAAGGGCATCAGCTAAGGAAGCGAAAGCACTTGGTTTTGATGGGAAAGGCTGTATTCATCCAAGACAAATTCAACCCATCCATGAAGAATTTGCCCCAACAGCATCGGAAATTGAAAAAGCAAAAAAGATCATATTGGCGTTTGACGAAGCCAAAGCGAAGGGGCTGGGGGTGGTATCTTTAGGAACAAAAATGATTGATGCTCCTGTTGTGCAAAAAGCTGTGCAAACGATACAAATGGCTACAGCATCTGGTCTATTATCGAAAAATTGGAAGAAAAAATGAGTAAGCCGAAAATGATAAAAAATTCTATTGGCCGGCTAGTTCCTGTTGAAATAAACGGAGCAAAACAAACTCCATTTCAAGGTGTTGATAAATATAAACCAAAAGGTCACAAAGCTGCGCCTCCAATCCGTTCCTGTTCTGATTATCCAAAGGATGGAAATAAAGTAGTCAGTTCATTAAAAAAAGCATTAGAAGAAGTTGGCTTGAAAGATGGTATGACAATTTCAAATCATCACCATTTTCGTAATGGCGACTTGGTCATGAATCAAGTGTTCAATATTGCCGCTAACATGGGCGTAAAAGGATTACGCTGGTTTCCATCGGCAGCTTTTCCCTGTCATAAACCGGTAATCGATTATATTAAAAATGGTACAATTGACTGGATTGAAGGATCGCTGAATGGACCGTTGGGGGATTTTGCATCCAAAGGCGGAATGCGCGGTACGGGTGTTTTGCGGAGTCACGGCGGTCGCTGGCAATCCGTTCAGGATGGAGAAGTCCACATTGATATTGCAATTATTGCTGCACCAACTGCTGATGAATTTGGCAACGCAACTGGTGATCGTGGACCTTCAGCTTGCGGATTATTGGGTTTTGGGCTGGTGGATACACTTTATGCCGATAAGGTAATTGTGGTGACAGATAATTTGGTTCCATTTCCATGTGTACCGTGGCAGATCCAGGGACAAAATGTGGATGCGGTCGTTGTGTTGGATAAAGTGGGTGAACCGGAAAAAATTGTGTCCGGAACAACAAAACTCACCCGTTCTCCTGACAGATTATATATTGCTGAATTAACTGCAAAGTTTGTTAGAGCTGCGGGAATTATTAAGGAAGGTTTCAGCTTCCAAGCCGGTGCCGGGGGAACGGCTTTGGCATTTGCCATATATTTGAAAGATATGATGAAAGATGCCGACATCAAAGCCCGATTCATCCGCGGTGGTTCTACTAAATACCTTGTGGAAATGCTGGAAGAGGGTCTCACCGATTTTATTCTAGACGGTCAAACATTTGATTTAGATGGCGTTCGTTCTATGAGAGAAAATTCGGGTCATGTGAATACATCGCCTTTTACCAGTTATAATTGGCATGGAAAAGGAAATTTTGCTTCCATGCTGGATGTAGTAGTGCTGGGTGCTACCGAAGTAGATGTAAATTTTAATGCCAATGTAGTGACGCATTCTGATGGACGCATGCTCCACGGAATTGGCGGATGGCAAAATTGTCTTTTCAGTAAATGTACTATTCTTCCCATTCCTGCATTTCGTGACCGAATACCGATAATTGTTGATGAAGTTACAACCGTAGTCGGCCCCGGTGAATTAATTGACGTAATCGTTACTGAACGAGGGATCGCTATAAATCCATTACGGAAAGATCTCATTAAAGCAACAAAAAACAGCGGTTTGCCAATCAGAAAAATTGAGGAAATCAAAGCGGAAGTGGATGACCTCATCGGTGGTACTCCTGAAAAACCTACACTTTCTGACGAAGTAATCAGCATTGTGAAATGGGTAGATGGGACGGTTATTGAT
>JACNLB010000145.1:0-5620 GCA_014381755.1 Fidelibacterota bacterium
ATCTTATCGCTTTTCGCAAAAATTGAATAAAAGGAAACATGGCTTTATAATCCCCAGTAAAGTCAGGAATAATTTTTTCCGACGTTATATTAATATCATTTTTTGAACATCCGGCTAGAAAGTCTTTATATCTCAACCACCTGATTTGCGGGTGATCTTTTGGGTATCCTTTCGGTGCTGTTTTTAATTGTTCTCCTCCCATTTCACCGAAATGGTTTTTGTATGTTTTACCAAGAACAATTTTTTCAAGTTCTTTAGAGTGATCCACAAAATATTCCCGGATATTCTGTAATGTCTCCTTTGGAGGATGCCAAATTCCACCTCCTAAATATGTATTTCCCGGTTCGAGATGAATATAATATCCCGGAAATATTTCATTTTTCCCACCGCCTTTCATGGACGCGCTAAACCATGTTTTGTAGGGACTCTTGTCTTTGGAAAAACGCACGTCACGATAAATTCGGAATAAACATTCTTTCGGCTGAACGCCAATTAATGACTCGTCAAAGCCAGAAATATTATGGAGCAGTATCGCCACAAGATCTGTGAAATTAGCTAGTGCATCTACATACTCATCTTTATGATCATTAAACCAAATGCGGTCATTATTCTTCTTAAGCTTTTTAAGAAAATCGAGTGTACTATTTTCAATCATATTGATACTCCTCTGCAAAGGTCAGACGTTCACCGATGGGCGGGTGGGAATAATAGAGCCATTTCACCCATCCACTGGGATAAGCGTTGGATAAATTGCGATTAGCCAATCCGGCCATGGCGCCCAGAAACGCATCCTTTTCCGGATAAAGTTCCAATGAACAACTATCGGCTTGGCGTTCAAATGAGCGAGATATCCAATTGTTTAGGGGACCGAACAGAAAGCCGGATAAAATACCCATAATCAATCCGATCATGGGGAAAAGTGCCAGGTTTGCTGAATTTGATGTAAGAAAGGTTGGGAAGAAATATTTCATCACCATATCTAATAGGTAAAATGTAACCAATTGCTGGGCGGTACCGATGACAATATTTTTAGGTAAATGACCATATCGGTAATGACCTACTTCATGGGCAATAACAGATGCAATTTCATTTTGACTCATTTTTTCCAAGAGGTTGTCAGCCATAACCACTCTTCGGGTTTTGCCCAATCCACCCAAAAATGCATTTTCTTTTTTGGTCTGTTTGCTCATATCCTGGCGAAAGAATCCTCCGGGTGTTAATCCGGCATTTTCCAAAATCGCCGTTAATTGATTTACCAGGTTTTCATCTTCGATGGGGTCATATTTATTAAAAATGGGAGCTATAACTACAGGAAAAAGTGTAGCAAAAATTACGGAAACTATTGCCATGGCACCGCCGGCAACCAGCCACCAATAATCTGGAAATGTGGCAAAGACCCAATACAATAAACCTAATAACAGGGGAAATAATATTAATCCGACTAGAAAGGATTTTAATTGGTCTATAGTCCACGTTTTATGAGTATAATTAGAAAATCCCCATTTATGTTCACGGACATATCCCGTATAATATCCCAGCGGTAACCCGATCAATGTGGATAATGTTAGAAAAATTCCCACATAGATTAAAAATGTCCAGATGAACGGATAATCCAAATGTGCAATTTGATTGCTGAATCCGGAAAAATAAAACCAGAGTACAAATGCCAAAGAAATGACTGAAACCAGCAATCCAAAGAGGCGGTTTTCTTTTTCATATCTCTGGGCTTGGAGCTGTTTGTCAGCATCCAAGAGTGGATGGATATTTTGCATGGGTAGAATTTAGTGAAGAAAGAAGGTATTTATTTCAGCAGGGTCACTCGCTGGGACTGGACACTGCCAGCCGTTTCAACTTGAATATGATAGACACCGGATGATAGATCACGGCCATCTAATACAAAATCATGCTTCCCAACATTGAGCTTGCCAAGTTGATGGGTGCGAACTTCCCTTCCTTTTATATCGAAAATCCGCACACTTGTTTTTGCTGCTATAGGTAATTCAAAACGAATATTGGTCGCCGGATTAAAAGGATTTGGAAACGCAGGAAAAAGTGCAAATGCTTCCGGGACAGCAGGCGAACCAGTAACCGATAATGGATCGGACACAAAGGGGATTGGGTCAAATGTATCCTGAAAGACAAATTGAGAAATGGAAGGATCCAGTCCAAACCAGTCTTCAATTAATGTTGAATAAACTTGCCTAAAATCATGTTCAGCTAATAGGTTTCCATTGTTATCCAAATTGGATAAACTGGGTTGTGAACCAAACACATCGCCAATGGTTGTTGAGCCAAATGTAAAAATCGGACCGCTTGTCCCATGATCGGTTCCACTGGAACCGTTCTCTTCTACCCGCCGGCCAAACTCGGATGTGGTGACAGTCAAAACACGGTCATCCAAACCCTGGTTTTTCAAATCCTGTAAAAAAGCACTGATCGCTGTAGACATTTGGTTAAGTCGCTGGGGATGAGCATTGTCCTGTCCGGCGTGGTTATCGAAACCGCGAATGTGAAGGCGGTAGACAGGCGTTGTTAATCCGCCGGAAATGAGTTTGGCAGTGACAGCTAACTGATCCCCTAAATTGTTATTGGGATATTCAACGGTTAAGTTTCCATTTTGTCCGGCGTTATAAATTTCTTCAGAATACTCTAATGTGGTTAAATCCAATTCACGGACAAAATTCAATTCATCCCCTCCATAGGTTTCCGGGGGCGGGTCGTTTGAACCTGGTACATAATTTTCGTTGACGATTGCATACATTATTTCCGGATCGAAAAGCATAGTAGCAAAATTTGTCTGCTCACTTTGGAATTCTAATAAGTTAGCACTGCCGAATTGAATCGCGATGGGATGCTCCGGGGCACCATTTGGAAAATTGGGATATTCATTATTAAAGAGCCTGCCCAGCCAACCGGAAGACCAAATTTCATTTGCAGGGGATCCGGTGACCCAAATATCTGAAGATCGAAAATGGGATAAATTGCTTTGTGGATAACCCACGCCATGAATGATACCCATTTCACCATTTTGAAAAATGGGGACAAAGGGAGCCATTTGGGGATGAAATCCGCTGTCCTCTGTTACCATCAATGCTTCATTTTCATCGAAAGCCAGCGTGGGTCGAGCTTGATGATAAAGTGAATCATAAACAGGAATAACCGAATTCAATCCATCGTTGCCGCCATCCATTTTGATAAGAACCAGGATTCTGTCAGAATCCCATGTTCCTGTTCTACGTCGAATTGTTTGCTGTGTTTTTCCCAAAGCCATAAGCGGTATCTGGGTACCCAAAATGGACAATGCCAAACTTGATTTAATGAAATCTCTGCGTTTCATATGAGTTGAAACTCCGGTTTGCGCAGAATGTATTTGATCAAATTTCGTAAACGAAGGGGCGCGCCAGGATCATTAATATCCCAGTCATATACAGCTGCACCTTCCAGCAATGCATCCAATAATTGTTCTTCCAATTCATCTGAAATGGGCAGGGGAAAGAAAAGTTTTGCCATATCCTGAACGAGGGCTTCTGCATCATTGGAATCACTTAATGTTTGAGCCAATGCAATCACATCCGGTTCAAAATCGAAATTTCCGCCAAATGGATTTATGCCGTCCACTAAAGCAGATGCAAACAATTTTCGCATGGGTAAGGTAATGGAGTTAAGCCAGGAGCGATATCCAGTCCACCCATTCACATCGGGTGGCATATTTGGAATCATCCCCATGAAATATTGCAGATCAATTAAATAATTAATGGGTATGTTTTCTTCCCCAATATCTAATTGCCGAAAAACACCCTGTGTCACCGTTAATGGATTCCGAATCATACATCCTCGAAAATTTTCATCGTAAAAATGATCACTGGTAAACAGATGCTCCATTACAGGCATTATTTCATAATTGTTATCTCTGAAGATGGTTGCCATTTCATCTACAATCGTATCATCAGGAACTTCATACACAAACCATTTGTATATTTTTTCACAAATAAAATTGGCTGTTTGGTCCTGTTGTAAAATGATGTCAATAATATCATCACCGTCAAAATCTCCCGTTTGGCCTAAAAATGTTTTTTGCCCAAAATCGTGATGAGAAAGCCAGTGATTTCCAAACCCGGTTGCTTGGTCATAATTATAATTCGTTTCCACACCGTTTGTCCCATAGCCTGTGAATGCACGCGCTGCTTCTTCCACATCTGTTTGGGTATAATTGTCAACACCAATTGTGAATAATTCCAGTAGTTCCCGACCAAAATTTTCATTTGGATGGTTAACGGTATTGGCATTGGTATTCAGCCAAATCATCATGGCAGGTCCAAAAGAAACACGCCTCAATAATTCTCTGAAGTTGCCCATGCAATGTTCCCGAAAGACTGCGTTTTGTTCATACATGGCTTGAGGATAAAACACACCTTCAAAAGACGTTGCAAAATGTTCATGCCAGAAAAGGGTCATATCTTCCACAATGGACATGGGTTGAATAGCCATGCGGTTCATCCACCAACCGATAAGCTCAAATTGCCGTTGAAAGTATGTTTCGATTAATTCCATTATTTCTTCTTCTGTCATGGCATCCCATTGAGGAGGCGGTTCGGTGATCCAGTCTCCCGGCGGGTCTGGTTGGTCCTGATCAGCGAGGATGGTATCAACAGTATTTTCCATAGAGTCCAAACCTGTTGAAATAATTTCAGGAAATGTGGGAGCGAATAATGTTCGGCGCAAGAGGTGAGCAGCGGCTGCATCGTTCCAGTCCACGCTCGCTTGTTTCCTTGAGGGTGTAATCGGAACGGGAGTATAGTCTTTTTTAGGTGGATAATAGGGTGCAGGTTTATCCTCCATGTATTTGCGGTAAAGTTTCGCGACTCGTGCTGTTGGCCAGTCTTTTTTTGTGAGACTGATGTGGTCCGCTTTGCGGCGGTGCTTGGTTAAAAAATCTCGTCTGGTGATTGATTTAGCCATATTTTATTAAAATTACGTACCTTAAAAATTAAAAGGTAGTCATTATTATTTAAACAGACTCATTTTCAGATGATTGGTTAAATACATTATCATTCATAAAATCTTGAATGAGTTTACCGGCCCGCAGTGGAATTTTATGAGGTACTTTGTATGTTTCATGGTGGACACAATAACCATGGTCCTTCAAGAGGGTATTTGCTTCCTCACCTAATTCAGGTTTGACAATTTCATCTTCAGTACCATGGAGAATGAGGATGGGCGTTTGACGGCTCACGTCTGTAGCATCATTAAAGAGACGATCGGGATTGCGAATAAAACCGGCGATTGGAATGATACCACCAATGGCAAAATCCAGTCGAAGAGCAACATGCAAACATAATCCTGCACCCATAGAAAAACCGATTAAATAAATATCCTTTGGGTTAAAACCATCTTCCAATACTTGAGAAATGAGAGTGGTTGTAAGTTCAAATGTTTTTGCATATTCCCAGCCAACTGCATCATTACCGCTGAACCAAGTAAAGCCTTTTCCTACGTCAGCTTTATAAGGCGCCCGGGGAATATACCATTTGGTATCTTCCAAGTTCATGGATTTTGCCACAGGAACCATGGAGTCCTCATCTCCTGTCCAGCCATGGAGACCGATGACCGCCCGCTTGGG
>JACNLB010000145.1:6382-8982 GCA_014381755.1 Fidelibacterota bacterium
TTTATAGCGGATGCAGACTCCCACTTCGATATTATCAATCGATCCAAGTGCCGTAAGATCTTCCGTTGTAACTTCATTAAAGAAATATCCTTCAAGAAGCGTTCCGCCGCAATCATCGCACCCTTCCTCTTTTTCGCAGGAAAGAAATGTGAATATTGCCAAACATGATATTATTAGAATACTCATTTTCATCTTATCACCTTACGGCCTTTCGAAATTAGCGGCAGACATTAATGTCCATTTAGCATTTTCCGGCGTGCGGCTGGGTTCCAGACGAAACAACTCTCCTGTGGCTGTATCCAGCAAATAATGCCAGTGCGTCCGGTCAATGCTGAAACTCTGCAATTGAAAGCGGCCTGACTCATCTTTCTTCCCTATTTCATCACGCATGAATTGCTCCAAGCGGGTTAAAAGGGAATGTAGTGAATCTTCTTCCGCTTCCGCCGCTCCGACAAATACGAAGAATGATGCGGTTAGAAGCATTCCGGAAATGATTCCAATGATGGTTTTTCTCATGACGACTCCTTGTGTTTATAAGGGTTGATTACGGCTGGCTTCAAATGCAGCCATACGTTCAATAAAGTCTTGTTTATTCGCCGCCTGCAGCAACGGACTAATTTCAATATTTTTGGCGAGTGTAATGGTTGGCGATCGACCATAATCATGACCGGGATAGATGATGGTATCTTGGGGAAGTGTCAACAATTTATCGTAGACAGATTGGTACAATTTTCCTGTATCACTTCCCTGGCTAACAGTGCGGCCGGTTCGGCCGACGAAAAGGGTATCCCCGGTGAAAATGACATTTTCTAATTTATAGCAGCACGAATCGGGGAAATGTCCCGGAGTATGAAGTACATCAATTAGTAGTTGGCCAACTTGGATTTGTTCTCCATCCAGGGCGGGATGCACATTCAATGCACTGATACGACCGGCTGAATCTTCGTGGACGATGATTAACAATTCTGGAAAAGCTTCCAAGTATTCATCAATAAAGGCGATGTGATCGCCGTGAGTATGGGTAATCAACATGGCGACAAATGCGCCATTGATAAAAGGACGAACTGTCTCAAAAGGTAAAGCAGCATCAACACACATTTGTGCTCTGCTTTGTAAACAGGTCAGAATGAACTGGAAATTGTCATCGTAACCGCCCTTAAATGATCTAATTGCAAAATCGGTGTATATCATAATAAAATCATACTGATTCTAATCAATGAAACGTTTATCTTCAACCAGTTAAAAATGTACAAATCAGTTTAATTAATTAGGAAAAATACACTCATGAAAGATACAGGGTTATATTTAATCATAGCAGGTGTTGCTGTTTTCGTTTTGGTTTTTATTGGTAAAATCTTTTCTTTCATTGCCAATAATCCAATTCTTGGATTAGCCTTTCTTGCAATCATATTCGGAATAATCTTACTATTATTAAATATGATTAAGGAAAATAAAGCAGCAAAACAAGATGAGCCATTTAGGGGAGTAGATAAATGAAGTTATCTACGACAGAAACGATCGAAGGATATATTATTACAAAAAATCTTGGTGTTGTTATTGGAAATACAATACGTGCCCGACATGTTGGGAAAGACATTGTAGCAGGACTCCGGAGTTTGGTGGGTGGAGAAATTACAGAATACACGGGAATGCTGGCTGAATCACGAGAACAGTCACTGCAGCGGATGATCGAGCGTGCAACAGCATTGGAAGCGGATGCTATTGTCGGTGTGCGTTTTCAAACATCCATGATTATGCAGACTACAGCTGAATTGTTGGTCTATGGCACTGCTGTGAAAATTTCACGAAAAACGGATTAAGTCTATTCCACGGACGAATCTGTTTCTGTATATTCCCCGACATTTTTAATACAAAAAAACAAATCATACTTAAAGAAAGGTACATAAAATGAAATTAAAATACTTAACACTTATAATCGGATTCCTCTTGATCGGATGTGGAACAACTGACGATCAGTCGTCTGCGAAGCTGGAAACAGCTATGGACTCAGTCAGCTATAGTATTGGAGTAGACATTGGGAAAAATATGAAAGCCCAAGATCTGGACATTAATGAAAAAGCCATGTTTGAAGGTTGGAGTTCATCTTTTAACGGTGAAGATCTAAAACTGACAGATGAAGATATGCTGGCTTCATTAAATAATTTCAGAAAAATTTTGCAGGAAAAATCTCAACAGAAAGCGAAAGCCCAAGCTATTGAAAATCTTGCAAATGGTGAAGCATTTTTAACTGAAAATGCAACAAAGGAAGGCGTAGTTACAACGGAAAGCGGATTACAGTATAAAGTAATTAATCAAGGTGATGGACCCATTCCAACATCCGATGATAAAGTGACGGTTCATTATAAAGGAACTCTCATTAATGGTGAAGAATTTGATAGCTCCTATAAACGAGGACAGCCGGCTTCATTTGGGGTTACAGGTGTTATCAAGGGTTGGACAGAAGCATTGCAGCTTATGCCTGTCGGTTCCAAATGGGAATTATATATTCCGTCTAATTTGGCGTATGGCAACGGCCCTCGCAGTCCCGGCGGTCCCAACAGCACTCTCGTATTTGAAGTGGAGTTAATTGGGATAGAATA
>JACNLB010000146.1 GCA_014381755.1 Fidelibacterota bacterium
CTGGGCAAGTCATGCAAAATACCTTTCAGCTTTTCCAACGAATCATGTGATTTTCCATTATAGAAGTAACCATTTGCTGCAAACAGGACTTTAGGTTTTATTTGGCTGAAACGGTCGAGCACACCTTTGATACCAAAATCCGGAGACGATGAAGACCAAATGGCTCCTATGGATGCAGTGGCCAACATTGCAATAATACTTTCGGGCATATTGGGAATAAACCCTGCAATTCGATCACCTTTTTGAACACCGACATTTTTCAGCGCTTTAGCTGTTTTTGCAACAGCTAAATATAATTCACGATAAGAAAGTTTTCGTGTGGGTTGACCTTCGCCTTTGAAAATAAGTGCTGTTTTATCATCACGGCGTCGGAGAAGGTTTTCTGCAAAATTGAGGCGAGCATCTTTGAACCATTTCGCTCCAGGCATTTTGGACTCATCATCCACGATTTGCGTATAAGATTCAGAATGAATAATATCAAAATAGGACCAGACAGCCTCCCAAAAGTCAGGAATCTGGTTTACAGACCAAGAATGAAGATCTTGGTAATTTTCAAGATTTACTCCATGTCTGTCATTGATGAATTCTTTAAATTCAAACATCTGTGAGCGTTCAATTTGCTCAACAGAAGGTTGATACATGATTTTTTTCATTTGAAATCAGCTAATTAGTTGCAAAAATATATAAAGACTTTAACAACATATTCAGTACTCAATTAACTAAATGAAAATTGCATTTTTAACAGCTGGTGGTTTAGCTCCATGTCTTTCGGCGTCCATTGGCGCTTTGATTAGGGAATACTATGCCAAAGAGCCAGACGCCGATTTCATTGGGTATTTGAATGGCTATCGCGGATTGTTGTTAGGAAATTCAATCTCTTTTCCTGACAATGCCCATGAGCATGCCGATACACTTATGAAATATGGCGGTAGTCCTATTGGCAATAGTCGTGTGAAACTAAC
The DNA here is from genome assembly GCA_014381755.1 of Fidelibacterota bacterium. Classification (GTDB taxonomy): domain Bacteria; phylum Fidelibacterota; class Marinisomatia; order Marinisomatales; family TCS55; genus UBA2126. Next base: position 963 of record JACNLB010000146.1, read on the forward strand.
CAACGTGGAAAACTGTGTTAATAACGGTTATATAAACGAAGGTGAAAATCCTGTTGAGGTTGCGGCTGAACAGCTCAAGAAAGATGGTGTGAATATTCTCCATACCATCGGTGGAGATGATACCAATACCATGGCAGCGGAATTAGTACGCTATTTATCAGAAAACGATTATGGTCTCACTGTAGTCGGTTTACCCAAGACAGTTGATAATGATGTGTTTCCAATTGCCCGTTCGTTAGGTGCTGATACGGCAGCAGAACAGGGTGCCATCTTTTTTGAAAATATTGCAAATGAAAACACAACCAGTACACGCCAATTACTGATTCATGAAGTTATGGGCCGCAATTGCGGTTGGTTAACAGCAGCAACTGCCAAAAAATATCGTGAACGCCTTGATGGAAAATCATTTGTGGATTCCTTGCTTATTTCCCGTGAGCGTTGGGATGTGGATGCAGTTTATATCCCCGAAGAAGAATTGAATTTAGATGCTGAATGTGAGCGTTTAAATAAGCGGATGGACGAAAAAGATGGAGTCAATATTTTCTTGAGTGAAGGAGCCGGGATCGATACCATAGTCAACGAAATGGAAGTTGGTGGAGAGGAAGTACCTCGTGATGCCTTTGGACATGTACGTTTGGATGAAATAAACCCCGGTCAATGGTTCGCGAATAAGTTTAAAGAAAAACTAAACGCTGAAAAAGTACTCGTCCAGAAAAGTGGATATTTTGCCCGATCAGCTGCTCCCAATGAATATGACTTGGATTTAATCAAAACGTCTGCAGCTTTGGCCTCTGACATGGCGTTGGATGGAAAAAGCGGTGTGGCTGGATTGGATGAAGATAAAAACAATGAAATGAGCCTTATCGATTTTAATCGTATAAAAGGCGGTAAACCTTTTGATACAGAAAAAGAATGGTATCAGGATTTGAAATTAGAAATTAACCAATTAAATAGAGGATAAAATGGAATTGAAATCATTACAAGATATTGCTGAAGCAATGATAACTCCCGGTAGAGGCATTTTAGCAGCAGATGAAAGTTCACCTACATGTGCCAAACGCTTTGAAAGTATTGGAGTAGAAAGTACGGAAGAAAATAGAAATGCATACCGGGATATGCTGTTAACTGCACCGGGAATGGAAGAATATATCAGCGGTGTAATTATGTTTGATGAAACGTTGCGTCAATCAACATTGGATGGGAATGTACCGTTTCCGGAACATTTATCATCAAAGGGAGTGGTTCCCGGAATTAAAGTAGATATGGGAGCCAAAGTATTAGCTAATTCACCTGACGAAAAAATCACAGATGGATTAGATGGTTTACGGGAACGGTTGATAGAATATTATAGCATGGGTGCTCGATTTGCAAAATGGCGGGCAGTAATTACCATTGGTGAACATATCCCAACTCATTACTGTATTGCCACGAATGCTCACGCTTTAGCCCGTTATGCAGCGTTGTGCCAGGAACAGGGAATAGTACCTATTGTAGAACCGGAAATATTAATGGATGGAACGCATACGATTGAAGAGAGCTATGATTTGACGATTGAAACACTGCACACTGTATTTTATGAACTGGCGTCTCAAGGAGTGCAATTGGATGGTATGGTTCTTAAACCCAATATGGTTTTGTCAGGATATGAATGTGAAACACAAGCATCAGTAGAACAGGTAGCTTCCATGACGGTGGATTGTTTTATGAATACTGTACCGGCAGCGGTACCGGGTATTGCATTTTTATCCGGTGGTCAAAGCGATGAACTTGCCACAGTGCACCTGAATGCAATGAACCAAATGGATGGAAAACCATGGAATCTTACTTTTTCTTACGGTCGTGCGTTACAAGCTCCAGCGTTAAGTGCCTGGGGTGGACGTACTGATAATGTTTCTGTGGCTCAAGAAGCGTTTATGAAACGAGCTAAATTCAATAGTCTGGCAACAAAAGGTGAGTTTTCTGCAGATATGGAATAATCGTTTATAATTATACTGAAAATACATAACGTGGATTCATCAAACTTTTTATACTGTTAGTTATTATTTAGTTGTAGGACAGACATTCTTGTCTGTCCTAATGCAGACAGGAATGTCTGCATTACTTTTTGTGCTGTTCATTTAGAAAGAAAACTTCATTCCCACAACATTAGTGGGTTCCCAAGCCTCATTTTTCAAATCTTTCTGCTGCAAGAAATAGATTGCAGTTTTCATAAATAAAATACTCTTGATTTCACAACCAACATAAAAACGATTGCGGTTCAACTCACTTTCTTCCATATCATAAAATATTTCATCTGCGATATAGGGAACCAGTTTCAGTGGAGTGAATCCCTTACCAAATTTTAATGAAACCATATCACGGTTTCTAATAACTGGATCCTTATCCTGCTTCATCCGGTATTCAAAACGACTCCTGGCAGAAACGTTTAACGAACCGAATTGCATTTTTGTAGAAACAGTTCCATGAGGGCGATGTTCTTGTTTCCAAGTATCATCTTTTAATTCAAATACTTCTCGAATATTTAGACCTAATTTGAAATTAGCTATTAATGGAAAGGATATACCAATATCACCATGATAGTATTTCAACTGCTCTCCCAAATTGAAAGAACGAAAATCACTTTCCATGGAAAGGGTATAGGTATCATTCAATGGTTTAGAAATTTTAGCCGCTTGCCAGAGTTCAGGCTGTTCAGCAAATAAACATAAAGGAATAAAGATTCCTGCGAGTAATTTGTTCATAAAATATCTTTTTGTTGGAATTGTAAGAAGGGGAAAATTAAACAAAGCCCAACATAAATGCAGGGCTTTGTTTAATTGATAATCTATTTATTTCATTAGAATCATTTTTCGTGTACTTGACCATGATTCTGCCTCAACTGAAATCATATAAACTCCAGAAGATAGCTGCTGGCCATGTGCATCTCTGCCACCGAATCTTAATTCATAAGACCCCGGGCTCATTTGTTCAGTAGCAAGTGTATTTACTTTCTGACCTAACAAATTCCAAATATTAACCGAAACGAATGATTGTTTTGCAATATCAAAACGAATAGTCGTAGATGGGTTAAATGGGTTTGGATAATTTTGATGCAATGCAAATTGACTTGGTATAATACCTTCATTAATTACACTTAATTCAGCATTGGCAGCTCCGGGAGTTGGATTTAATGAACTCCACGTGGATGAACCGTCTGGATATCTGCCGTAGGAGATATCTGTCGTTTGTTCTCCAAATGTCAAAGAATCGACAAAACTGGTATCACTTGCAAAAATAGTTACAAGTCCGATATCCTCACCACCACTACCAAGCTTTTCTTCAACATGCAGCACACCCTGTTCAGATTCTTTATCAGCCCAAAGCAGTAGAAAACCACCTGGCGCCAAGGTTGTTAAACTGGCATCGCTGGTGGGAATCTGCCATGAAGCAGGATCAGTCAAATCATCGGTAATATACATTCCACCGATATTAATTGAATTTGAACCGGCATTGTATAGTTCAATGAAATCATCATAGTCGCCATTTTCATCGGTGCAGCACGAATCATTGCTGGCGAGAAATTCATTGATGACAATTCCCTCTAATGCGTCAGGTGTCCACGTGTTGGAAACACCGGCAGTTGGATCGGGGAAAGATGCCCAATCACTACCGCCATCTGCAACCCGACCGGAACTTGTATCGGCGATTTGTGCACCGAATGTCAGAGAATCAATTACAATTGTGTCAGTCCCAGATATATAGAAAAGCCCAATCTGTTCTCCATCTCCACTGAGTTTCTCTTCCATATGTAGCGGACCCTGTTCTGATTCTTTATCCGCCCAAAGGATGAGAAATCCACCGGGAGGAATAGTGGTTATTGCGGATGCAGTATCCGGAATTTGATGGGAAGCCGGATCTGTCAGATCATCGGTGAACCATAAACCACCAATGTCAACTGAATCAGTTCCAGGGTTATAGATCTCGACCCAATCATCAAAATCGCCATTTTCGTCTGACCAATAGGCATCATTACTTGCCATGAACTCGTTGATATATAGCGTCGGTGCCTGGGCAAGAATCAGGACGGGTAACGCCATCATTATTGTTAGCATTCGTTTCATAACGAACCTCCTGTTGTTTTGTTAGTGTTGAAATTCATAGATATAAAGTTTTTGTTCTGAGTCACTGACGATGTAAATACGATCAGTTTCCGGATTATAAGCAACCCCTTCTGCTTTTTCTATATCGAGAGAATATGTTTTGATGATACGTTTATCAAAATTCCATTCTATTAGCTCTTGCGATTCATCGCTTACTATCAAGTAATTACCAGAAGTGGTATTGAAACAAATTCCGGAATAGTCCGAGGCAAAATCCAAAGCATATTCCAATGAAATATTCATGGAAGAGTCCAACTCAATAAATGTCCCAGGTAATTTTTCATTTAATAAAACAATGTTATTTGTGGATGGATTTAACAATATTCCTTCAAAACCACTGCTGCTCGATGTTCCTTCAAAATTGATTGAAAATCGCTCTAATTCATTTCCGAGTGTATCAATATGAACCACTTCCCTTAACCTTTCTTCTGCAATCCAAAGTGTATGGTCACGATTATCGTATGATATTCCTTCCAAGTCATCACCATAATAGGAGAGCTTCTTTATTTTATTTCCCAAAAGATCAAGTTTATAAACTGAATTATCAGGAGGGTCACTTACAACGTATAATGCGTTCGCACCATTATTTAGCGTAAGCCCGGATGGTTCGGGAACTTCCAGGCTTACACTTTCAATTAATACCAATTGAGATTTTGATTCATCAGGTTTTATTTCATCTAAACTGCAAGCAGTTAAAATAAATGAAAATCCCATGAACCAACGTAGTTTCATTAGTTGGATGCACCCGGTGTTGGTGTAGTAAAGGTAGTCCAAGTATCGGCTCCGTCAGTTGTGCGTCCCATGGATACGTCTGTTTCCTGGGCATCATACGTGTATGTATCAATAGTTGTTACGCCGTCAGAATCAATTAAAACAACAGATTCTCCGCCACCGGACAGTTTTACTTCAACATGTAAAATACCTTGTTCTGTTTCTTTATCACACCATAAAACCAAGTAGCCACCTGCCGGTATCGTGGTGAGAGTAGCATCTGTAGTTGGAATTTGGTAGGGTTCTGTATCTTCAGGATCATCGGTGAAATACATTCCGCCAATATCAATAGCTTCAGATGTTCCGTTATATATTTCGACCCAATCATCGAATCCGTCGAATTCATCTGCACAGCAAAAGTCGTTACTTGCTAGGAATTCGTTTATCACTAATGCTCCTTCTTCTGTTGGAGGAACTTCCTTTTTGTCTTCATCAAGTTCACAGCCGATAAATGCGATCATTGATACTGCCAACAACGTATTGAGTAGTGTTTTTAACTTCATGTTGGTTTCCTTTCTTTATTGTTTATTTAGAAAAAGACCAGTGTTCTAAACTGGACATAAGAAAAATCATAGTTACTTGGTGCGCTATCACCTGTTGCATTATCAGAATTATCTACCATTGCATAATTTAAGTAAAATCGAAGATTTGGATTCACATACCAATTTACACCAAGTGTTATATTATTGGCTTTTCCTCCATAAATCATGGCATCTTCATCTGATAAATTTAGATGACTGAAACGAGCTAAAACTTCAAAAGCCCCAAGCTTTTTATTCTTGGGGAGAACTTGTCCAAATTCTCCATCATCCGATTGCCACGGTCTTGATTCACCTGTGACAAACCAGCTGATAAATCCATATCCTCCAACAAAAGTGGCATCTGTATAATCAGTTTCGCGAGTTAACGACGTTTGCATGAATTCACCCTGTAATGATAAACTTTTAAGGCGAATCGCACCTTCCAAACCGGTTTGAGTTATTTTTTCTACATGGAAAATATTATCTGTATCCAGCATTTCGATATCACCAATTTTTGTTTCCGGTTCGGCTGTAAAATCTACTATTCCTTTATCATCAATAGGTGTATGTTGGGCAAAAGCTCCTCCCAAATGTACAAGTAATCCCGGTGTTTTTATGGGAGCAATTGCAAATCGTCCAGCAAATCCATTTCCTGTTTCATCCGTTTTCTGGTTTTTGTCATCATCCATCCCTTGAGCAAATAGTGCACCACTTGCATGCCATTTATTTCCCCACTTAGTATAACCAATGGATGTACGTCTACCTAATTTAAAGGCCAAAGCATTATAGGCTCTTTCAGGGAGAGAGATAATCCTTGAACTTGTTAAGATTTCCAAGCCAAATGGAACTTTAAAATGCCCCATTTTCAACATGGCATTTTTCCAACCGTTATAGCTTAACCACATATCCTTGATTTCTACGGAATATTCAGCAATATCCATATCCCATTCAGCATTCCAGTTACCCCAAAATTGTGTTTTCGCCGCAAAACGTGCTTTACGTAAATGGGTTCCGTTACTCAATATATCTTCGGTATCATCCAAAAAATATGCACCGTCAATATACATTCTAATATCAAAGCGTAATTTGAACTGTCCATCTGAAGATTTTAGTATAAACTTTCCATCATCAGACCAACCAGATGAGTCTGACAATGTAGATTGTCCAACAAGAAGTCCAATTGTTGATAGGATTATTAATGTTGTTTTGAATCTGTTCATTTTTAACTCCTTATTATTATTTTCTTTCATTAATCTCTATATCTGCGATTGTTTTCGCAATATTAGCTAGATATACATTAATTTGTTTCAGTAAGTCCATCAATTCCATATGTACCTCATGAGTCGCAACGGATTCAGTTAATGCTTGCTGAACACGCTTTAAATGTGTGGTTCGATATTCCGATTCTAAATCTCTGTATTTAAAATCTTTATCCATCACTTTCTGTGCTTTTTTCAGATCCATTTCTCCAAAAGTTTCCGTTAAGCGGCTGATTTGTTTCATGACACGGACATGAAAATCTTCTATTTCAGACTTACCTTCACTTGAAAAATTCTCGTCTATTTGATCAAATTTTCTCATGAGTGGAATGATGTTTTTATCGACAATATCACCAATGCTTTCCATATCTTTGGCAATAGACATCATGGCAAATACTTCAATTGCCTGGTCATTATTCAATTCCTGGCGGCTAATATTGAAACAGTAATCCGTTACTTTCTCTTCAAGATAATCAATTTTTCCTTCACGCATTTGAATTCCTTCAATGAGTGAAAGTTGGGGATATATTTCATCTTGCTTTTGCTCTTCAGCCGTAAATGGCTGTATTAAAGCCTCTACCATTCGAGATAAGATTTTGAACATTCTGTCCATTTCTGATTTAACCAAACCAATGGATATGGCAGGGTGAGTGATTTGCGATTCGTCGAGATGCCATGTAACGGGGTCTATTCCCTTAACTCGTTCCACTTTTGGCAGTATGCGATAAATTTGTTTTGCCAGAATTGTGGTTAATGGAAGAAATATTAATCCCACTGATACATTAAAAATGGTATGAGCATTTGCAATTTGGCGAGGTGTTTCCGCAGCAAGTTTTTCAATACCTTCAAGTCCACTGGGTGAAGATAAGGAACGAACTAATTCTGCGAGTGGAGGTATGAACCAAACAAAAATTAAAACACCGCTTATATTAAACAGGACGTGTGCTAGGGCAACTCTTTTTGCCTCTCTTATTGTACCTATGCTGGCTAGGCCAGCTGTGATACATGTACCAATATTCGCACCAAAAATGAGAGGGATCCCCGCTTCCAATGTGAGTAATCCTTGTTGAGCAAGTACAATCACAATTCCTGTAAACGCACTGGAACTCTGGACCAATGCAGTAAAAGCAGCAC